>JBBRPX010000357.1:0-2890 GCA_038227505.1 Chitinophagales bacterium | reverse complement strand
GCTTAAGCAATTGGGTAAGATAAGCCTGGTTTACTTCAATTCCTGCCGTAGCAACTGTTCTGAAAACATTCCATAAAATGAGTACAAGTAGCACTGCTCCCCAAAGCCAATACAAATTGAATTTTGGTTTTTTATTTGGATCATTGCTTAGACCTGGAATTTTATCTGAACCGGGAATTTTTTTATTATTGGGTGTAATATTTGGTTGTGCCATTTGTACTTATACGCTCTTATGCTTTTTTTAAATGTTATTTTTCTTTGTGTTCGGTAGAAACTGCATCGCTCCACATTTCTTCCAGTTGGTAAAACTTTCTTGGCTCGGGCAGCATGATATGTACTACAACATTTACATAATCAATTAAAATCCATTGTTGTGCCTGCCTGCCCTCATGCTTGTAGGCGCTTTCGCCACAGCGTTCTTTAACTTCATGCTCAATTTCATCTGCTATTGCTTTTAAAAGAGAAGGGTTATTGGCTTCGCATATTATAAAAAAATCTGCTACAGCTTCGGGTATTTTACGAAGGTCAAGGCTAATTACATTTTCGCCTTTCTTTTCGTGTATGGCATTTATAATTGTTTTGATTATTTTGCTGCTCTTGGTGAGCCTAGTGATGGTACTTTTTTTGCGTGTCTCCAACACACTTAAGTTATTATTCAAATTATATTCTTTTTGTTGAATGAATGCTTGCCTTCCGTATTGTATAAATCACTAAAATTGTAGCTTGCGGTGATAATCAAAATTACATATTCTTTTTTACCCTACCACAACATTGATGAGCCAAAACCAATTTTTTACCATTTTAGATGCTGTTGAAAGTACCAACAACTATGCCATGGCAAAGCTACATGCAGGTTTGGCTGTACATGGCCAGGCATGGTTTGCCCGAGACCAGTGGGGAGGAAAAGGCCAACGGGATAATAAGTGGCTTAGTAAGAAAGATGAAAACATTACAATGACAGTAACACTTAAGCCTAACAGAGTTTTTAGGAATAATATCTTTTTCTTTAATGCAGTTGTTGCCTGTACTTGCCATCAATTTTTTTCAGCATATGCAGGTTCTGCAACTTTTTTAAAATGGCCCAATGATATTTTTTATAATGACAGAAAGGCAGGAGGTATATTAATAGAGAATGTTTTTAGTGGACAGGATTGGACTTGGGCGGCAGTAGGTATCGGTATTAATATTAATCAAGTTGATTTTAATGATAAAAATACCTCTGCGACGTCTTTAAGAACTGTTTGTGACCAGATTTTTGACCCAATAGAACTCGGTAAAAAGCTACATGCTGCGTTACTTGCAAATTTTGAAAGTTTAGATGAATTATCTGAAGATTATTACTTCAACTATTACAACGAACATCTTTATAAAAAAGGGGTGATAGTTAAACTAAAAAAAGATAATGTAATATTCAGCACTCAAATAAGGGAAGTTAACAGAAAAGGGCAGCTTGTAACAATTGATGCTTTGGAAAGGCAATTTAATTCAGGAGAAATAAAATGGTTGTTTTAATAAAATCTATGGATTACTAAAAGCCGGGAGATTATCATTATCAACGTTTGAATTTTGGTACATACGGTGCATTACCTGCAAATGTGGTAACGTGAGAACAGATAATATTATTAGAAGGGCGAAAAGCATATTCATATCGGGTAAAAAATAGCTTAAAATAAAGTATAATAATACCATTCCACCCAAAGCCAATACACTAAAAAGGATGCTTTTATTGCAGATAATTGCAAATTTCTTATCGTTGTTAAATGATTTAAAGTAGGTAAATATATTTCTTACAGATAAAATAGAATGCCATAAAGCAAAATAAAAAGCAAAAGCCATCAATAAGGGTAATAGTGTAATGATGGTAAGTAAAAAGATAAAACGAATAAGTTGTGGCAAAGTAACCACTATGTTATCTATAGATTTTTGATAAACAATAGCAACTGTAAATAAAAAGCCCAAGGCCATGATGATTAGATATCGATTGGCTTCCAGTTGTGCATAAAGATTACTAGTGTCAACAAAATTTTTAATAAGCGGTAAAGTGTCTTTTATTTGTGGCAAATGCACTAGTAACAACACTCCCAAAATAAATGAACCGTAAGCAAAATATAAAAGACTGGCCTTCTTTTTGGTTTTTAGCATACCCGCCATATCAGTTTCACCAAAGTGGTAAATAGAAAATATCATAAATATAGAAAATGCCACCCAAGGAAATATCCATACTAATGCAAAAGCAAAAAGCCTAAAAAGATACAATGAAACGAATTTTTTGATGGAAAATTTCTGCTGCAATGCAACTTTATTTTGCTCATCTACCAAAAAATCTAAAGCGCCATGCGGCACACCAACTAAAAAGACCAACGAAAGCAATACAATCATTTGGGTTTTTGGGTCAATTGGAAATATGTAGTAATGCAATCCCAAAAACAAACAACCAATTAACAATAGAATTGCTTCAGTTTTGAAAATATTATTAGATAAAACTTTCATTTAACTTGTTTGATAAGTAAAGATTCATTTTCAAATTCGGGAAAATTATTTTTATTTATGTTGCTAAATAACTCATTTTCAATTATTTGTAAAAAAATCTTTTTATTTCGTAAAAATACTTTTTAAAAAATATGTTATTAGAATGTGAAAGTACTAATTTTATCTTTATAAACTAACGTTCGTTTATTTATTCAAAACTTAACAATTAAAACCAAACAATTATGTTACAAATTCTGCTTGACATTAAGCCGATTGCTACAAACAACTATGTGGCTTTTACTTTTTTTGTAGGTACAATGGCAATGATGGCTGCTGCTGTATTCTTTTTTATTGAAACCGGCAATACTGCTCCTGAGTGGCGTACGTCTGTATTGGTTTCTGGTCTTATCACAGGTATTGC
>JBBRPX010000356.1:0-2899 GCA_038227505.1 Chitinophagales bacterium | reverse complement strand
GTTGCCAATATCATCGAAGGTGATACCAGCCGCCTGCATTTTATAATTGTCAACATTTATTTGAAACTCTCTCTCCGGCGCACCTACAATGTCTATCCTGTTTATCTGTGGGATATTTTCAAGCTTATCCTTCATATCATCGGCAAACTTTTTAAGCTTGGCCATATCATAATCTCCGCTTAGGTTTACATACATGATAGGTTGGTCGCTCAGGTTTACTTCTAACGCCGTTGGCTGTTGTGTAAGATCGTTGGGCAGATCTTGTTTTGCTTTATCTATGGCGTCCTTTACTTTTTGCAGCGCCACTTCTACTTTCACATCTGTATTAAACTCAACCTGAATGGCAGAATAATCTTGCAATGATGTACTTGTAAACTTTGTAATTTTTGCCCCAGTAATTCCTTTTATTTGTTTTTCAATTGGCCTCGTTACGAGGTTCTCTATATCTTTTGGTGAGTTACCCACATAAATTGTTTGCACATAAATTGTTGGTATCACAATATCTGGAAACTGCTCTTTTGGGAGCGTAAGAAACTGGTACAAACCTATCAATGTTACAATAACCATGATAAGGTAAATAGATGTTTTGTTACTGATGCTCCAGGATGTTGGCTTAAATTCTTTAAACTTTTTTTGTATATTTTCTACTACACTCATACAATTATTTTTCAGATGAAATATATTCTTATAATAACAATGCCCTGTTTAAAGTCCTGCTGTTTTTAATTGCTGTCCTTCATACAATCCTGCATAACCATCTACAATTAAATTGTCTCCGGCTTTTAAACCAGATTTAACTTCAATCAATGCATCGTTTATCATACCCACTGTTACCGGACGTTTGCGTGCAAAAAGTTTTCCTTTTTCATTGGAGGCAACCATTACAAATTTTCCTTTTTCATCGTTCTGTAAAGTTTTTAAAGGAATGGCAATTGAGTTTGGCGAAGCATAATCTCTGATTTTTAAAAGTGCTGTTTGGTTGGGACTTAAAGAAGGGTCTGATGGGAGTTTTGCTTCTACAATAAAGCCTCTGCTGTTCGGGTCTATAGATGAGCCAATAAAACTTAACGTAGAATTGTACATACGTTTTGTATCGGGCATTGTTACAACAACTGCCGTGCCTATACCTACTGTACCTAAATAATTTTCAGGAATATTTCCTACAACTTTTAAACTGCTTCTGTTAACAATTTTTATTTGTGGCCCCGCAGCATTTACACCACTAAAAGTCTCTCCAACTCTAATGTTTACAACATCTGCTACACCAGTTACATCGCTGTAAACATTTGCTGTATTCATTTGCTCCTGTGCAAGCTTAACTTGCTCGGCCACTACCGACAACTGATTTTCCAGCGATGTAACATTTGTTTTTGCTGTAAGCAATTGTACCTCCGTACCAATTCCTTTATCCCACAAATTCTTCTGGCGCTCGTATAAACTTTTGGCTAATGAAAGCTGTGTTTTAATACCCGCGCTTTGTTGTCTTGCTGCATCAACCTGCTGGCTTTGTATGGCATTATCCAAGCGTAAAAGCAATTGCCCTTTTTTTACAAATTGTCCTTGCTTTACCAATACCTGCTTTACCTGGCCACCCATACCACGGGGAGAGATATAAGAACTGTTCTCCGCATCAATCCTGCCCTGCAGTTCAATATAATGGTCAAAATTTGCTAAAGCAATTGGCTCAAACGCCACCAGTTTTATTTTTGAAGGGTTAGAACTTGTTGTATCAAGCTTAGATAATTCTTCCTGCAGTTTTATAATCTCCGCATCTTTTTTATCTTTCTCGCCTTTTAATTTTTCCAGTTGTGTACGCTTATCGTTAAGCGTTGCGTTGCTTTCTTTTTTACTTCCCCCACAGGAGGCTGCAAGTATAGAAGCTGAAAGTAACATAGTAAAAAAAGTTGTATTTTGCATATAATCGGTGTTGTATTTTATCTAAGTATTATAATTTTCCTGTCGCTTTTTGGTAATCAATTTTTGCAATGATGGCATCGTAAATAGCACTGTAATAATTATTTTGTGCTACTTTAAGTTCCGCCTGCGCATTGTAAATTTCCTGATTGTTACCAAGGCCCTGTTCGTATTTTATTTTTGTTGTGTTGTAAACTTTTTCCGCCAGTTCAATATTCTTTTTTTGGTTGTCCATTGTAACAACAGCTGCCATAATTTTTAATCTTGCCTGTGCCACATCATTATCTATTGACGATTTTAGCTGTTCAATATTATTGTTGGTACGTTGCACTTCAATTTTTGCTTTTTGCACCCTGGCACTTTTTGCAAACCCATCAAATATTGGTATGTTTAGTTTTAAACCTACGAGTGATGTTGTGAACCATTGGCCACCCTGAAAAAAGTCGAAGGTTTTTCGTTGAGCATTTTTACTATATGTTCCAAACGCTGAAAGCGTAGGCAAATAACTGAGTTTATAACGCCTTACATTATATTCATTCAACTTTTTTGCGATGCTTAAAAATTGGTATTCCTTTCTATCTTCATACTTATAATCATCAGCAAGAATATTTTCTTTTATTTTATCTTCTGTTATCGAATCTGTTAGCAAGAGCGACTCTTTTTGCGGCATATTCATTAAAAATTTGAGCCCTGCATTGCCCGCATCTAACTGGGTTTGTATTTTTATTTTTTCTGTTTGAAGATTGTTCAACTGAACACTTACTTTATCAACATCCAGCCTTTCAGCAAAACCCTGCTTAAAAATTTCTTTGGTATCTCTTAAAAGTTTTTCAAAACGCACAATGTTTGCATCAATAGATGTCATTTGTTGTTTGCCCACTACCAACTGGTAATAAATTTTTTGTACGTTTACGTTGATCATTTCTTCTGTTATCTCTGTTTGCTTTTCGTAAAACTTTAAAGCGACTCCTCGGGCAATAATGCC
>JBBRPX010000355.1:0-2902 GCA_038227505.1 Chitinophagales bacterium | reverse complement strand
GATTGCAACAAGATTTATTAAAGCGTACGTTGCTCCCATTAGGCACTTACCACAAAACCGAAATAAGGCAGATGGCACACGACTTTGGGTATCCGGAACTTGCAAAAAAAAGTGAGAGCTATGAAATATGTTTTGTGCCTGATAACGATTACCGTGGCTTTCTTAAACGCAAGGTGGAAGGGCTGGAAGAAAGAGTGAATGGTGGCGATTTTGTGGATACCAAAGGGAAAGTTTTGGGCAAACACAAAGGATATCCATTTTATACAGTAGGGCAGCGTAAAGGTTTGGATATTGCTTTGGGCAAACCTGCATTTGTAACTAAAATAATTCCCGAGACCAATACAGTAGTGCTGGGTGATGAAGAAGCTTTGAACCAAACAGAAATGACTGTTCGTGGAATAAACTGGATGAAATATGAAGGTATTACCGATGGGATGGAAGCAGTTACTAAAATTCGATACAAAGATAAAGGTGCGTTAAGCAATATGTATGCAACGGATGGCGGTATTACAGTTAAGTTTTATGAAAATGTAAAAGGAGTGGCTCCGGGGCAAAGCGCCGTTTTTTACGAAGGCAATGATTTGATAGGTGGCGGCGTTATACAAAGGGGCTTTTAATTTTTTTAGCAACAGTTTTGTAATACGTACCATCTTAATAATAATTGTATATTTATTTTATGAAGAAAATAATTCCATTAGTGGCATTGGTAATTTTTTTTGTGGCCTGCAAAAAAGAAAATGAGCAGTTTCAGACTATACAAATTTCTGATTATGCGCCTCTTGCCGTGGGAAAATATGTTACTTTTAGCTTAGACTCCCTTGTATATTTAAATTTTGGCGCTACTGAAGCGCATAGATTTTATGAAGTAAAATATTTAACTGCTGATTCTCTAACAGATATTTTAGGTCGCAAAGCTTTTAGAATAGTGCGCTATATTAGAACCTTACCGAATGGAACATTTAGGCCCGATAATACATTTTTAGCAGTTAATACCGGAACAAATTTTGAATTTACAGAAAATAATCTTCGTTATTTAAAACTGACGCAGCCAATAAAAGATGATAGAACATGGAAGGGAAATTCAGCTATTGACGTGACGTCGATAGGAACAGAATTGCAATATCTAGCAGATTGGGATTATACCTATAGTGATGTTGATCAACCAAAAAAAGTTGGAACATTTAACCTTGCAAATACTGTGACCGTTAACGAAATAGATGAGTCAGTCAATTTACCTGTAATACCTGCAGGGCAACCCAACCAAACAAATATAGCATCGAAAGATTTTTCAAAAGAAATTTATGCAAAAGGTATTGGGCTTGTCCAAAGAGATTTTATACATTTCGAATACCAACTTGCATTTCCCGGATATATTGGATATGGCGTAAAACTGGTAATGGTAGATCACAACTAGGTATAATCGTCCTTTTTAAATGCCATTTTATTTCTTTCTAAGAAATGCAATCAAATCAGTATTTGGAATGTTGGTTTCACCTGTCTGCCTTATGAGTGTTATAAGTTGTCCCCTATGATAACTCTGGTGGTTAAATAAATGCATCAGCATTTCGTAAACAGGTTGTTTAAACTGGTCTTTCTTTGAATTCTTGTAAATGAATTCATGTTCCAATGCAGCTTCGGTTGCGATGTCTATCCACTCCTTCCATTGTTTACTTTGTACAATTAAGTTGTTTGTAAGTTCCATTAATGAACCTGAAAAATTATCGCTTTGCCAGACTTGTGTTTCTGTCAATTTTAAACGCTGCCACCAGATACTTTCAACATCCCATAAATGAAGCAGGGTCTTTTGAATGCTATCGAAACTGCTTACTATTTGTCTTTCTGTTTGTTCATCAGTAAGATTATTTATTATTTCAACAATTCTTTGGTTTGCCCAAAGATTGTAAGCAGCATATTGCGCAAGCATTTTTTTCATTTAGATGTATGTTCGTTATTTATACAAAAGTATACTTTACACTCCAATCAATAATTAGTTTTAAATTGGCAATAAAACAATGGAAATATTAATACAGAAAGCACTAAAACAAGATTGCGAAGCTATTATGCAGTTAGTGCATGAGTTGGCTGTTTATGAAAAAGCCCCACAAGAAGTTACTGTTACGATGGAACACTTTATAAAAAGTGGTTTTGGTGAAAAACCTGTGTGGGAGGCATTTGTAGCTAAAGAGAACGATGTTGTGAAAGGCTTTGCACTTTATTATATTCGTTACAGTACCTGGAAGGGACAGCGAATGTACCTCGAAGATTTATTGGTTACAGAAGAAATGCGTGGCAAAGGAGTTGGCAAGTTATTATTTGAAAAATTGATCGAAGAATGCAATGAAAAAAAATACAGCGGACTAGTTTGGCAGGTGCTTGATTGGAACGAACCTGCAATAAATTTTTATAAAAAGTTTGACGGGGTACAGTTTGATGCGGCGTGGGTGAATTGTAGTATGACGACTTAAAAAGTTTAGACTTCAATAATGCTCATAATAATCGCTCTAAATTAGAATTCTAAAATGATAGAGTCTTACTTTTGCACCTCGCAAAAATTAAGATTAATACCTAAATATTGAATCCAAATGGCAGAAAAAATTACTATGCAAAACGGAACACTTACTGTTCCCAATATTCCAACAATTCCATTTATAGAAGGTGATGGTATTGGTCCGGATATTTGGAAGGCCAGTGTACGTGTGTTTGATGCGGCAGTGCAAAAAGCTTATGGCGGCGAAAAGAAAATTGAATGGTTAAAAGTATTGGCAGGTGAAGAAGCTTTTAATGCAACCGGAAGCTGGATGCCAGATGAAACCATGCAGGCTTTTAAAGACTATTTATTATCAATTAAGGGTCCGCTAACAACGCCTGTTGGTGGTGGTATTCGTAGTTTAAATGTTGCGCT
>JBBRPX010000354.1:0-2907 GCA_038227505.1 Chitinophagales bacterium | reverse complement strand
CTCCATATTTTATTCGGACAATACGGTATGATGACGGTAAAACCAAAAAAGCAGTATAAGCTTGAACAAATACTTAATAGAAAGCCTGATGTAGAAATTTATTTGCTTCAGCATGAATTGTATTCAAGCGGTAAAGATGCCATTGACGGCAAAGCAATATATTCACTATGGAACGGAAAATTGTTCAGGTATGTAGAGCAACCGATAAGGGCAAAGCCGGGCGATTACGTAAGAATTAATTATATAAATGTCGGACCAAATCACGTTTCAACTTTCCATATAGTGGGTATTATGTGGGATTTTGTATATTGGCAGGGCAACCCCGATCTTCCTCAGTCAGGAGGACAGACTGTTACATCCGGACCGTCAGATTCATGGGTAATAGAATTTAGAATGCCGCCTGATGAGGGAACATATACAATGCTGGATCACTCAGTAAGCTCAGCAGACAGAGGAACTATAGGATTACTTATCTGCGATAAGAATGCTGTAACACCGGTAACAATTACTTCTGAAGGTCCTAAATATAACGCAAAAGAATTAAGCGAAATAAAATCAAAAGTAATAAGAACGATAGCGCCATTTGAACCGGGTTCACTTGATGTTGACCCTGTGGTAGAATATGGCCCTGAAGTAAAAGAAGTAACAGTGAAAATTATAGGAAACAGTTATTATCCTAAATCAATAAAAGTGTGCGAGGGCACAACGGTTACCTGGCAAAATGAAGATATATTTACTTACATGGATGGAGAATTCGGAGGGATACATACAGCATCGACTTATGAAGCTCCTGTGCCGTTTAATTCTCCATTGCTCGGACATGCTGAGGTATACAAAATAAAACTGGATAAAAAAGGGGACTATAAGTATATGTGTGCACCTCACCCTTACATGAAAGGTGTAGTTACAGTTGTAAGTAATTCGAATGGCTCAGGAATGAGTATATGGATAATAGTATTGATAATATTAACTGTTCTATTAATTGTATATGTCCTTTATAAATTAAATTCGATAAGTAAGAATTTAATTACGGCTAATGCCCAATGATAAATGTAATATTTGTATTTCAATAATAATGAAGAATCAATAAATCGTCACTGAATAATTTATTAATAATTAGTATTATTTATTCGGTCCTGAGTTCTACTATTTTATATTAACATTATTACTGTTCACTCATTATTTTATTTTCACCATAGGTCAGTTCTCCATCGACAATTCCAGCAGGTGTAGTGAAGGTGTGTTCTTCTTCTTTTCCAAACCTCATTATATGCATCACTTTCCATCCCTGCACTTTTAAAAAATCAGAAACCATAGAACGGTGGCAGCGCCACCACAAGGCTTCCGAGCACATAAAAGCTGTACGCTGATCTATTGCAATTTTTTCAAGCTCTTGAATTCCTTGTCTGAATAAACCGGTTTCCATATAATCGGCATACCCTCTAAAAGCAGGATGATGCCATGCTGTATTTTTTGAACCTGGGTTTGTCTTTCTTCTTCCTCCGAGATTTTTTATATGAAAATATAATATGTTATTTGAAGGCAAAGAAACTTCTAATGCCTCTTTATTAAAATGCGGGTAACGCCTTGACCCTGGATAACTTCGGATATCAGCTACTGCTTTTATCTGGAAGAAATGTAACATTTCAACAAACTCTTCCAACGTTCGGGTTGAATGTCCTATTGTCCAAACTGTCTTTTGATTCATTGCATTTTTTATTTTTCCGTACGTTCTTTCAGTGTTATATAAATTATGTTGTTAAAAACTTCCGACACCTGAAAACTGATTTTATTTATCCAGAGATGTTGTAAGTGTTAATAAGAAAACTGATTCTTTTATTGCTTTCACACTATGAGGTATCCCTTTATGCAAGCCTACAATCTGGTTCTTTTTTAATATCAAAGATTGATCATCGGTGTTAAAGTTTATTTCTCCTTCTATTACCTGTACGCTTATAATCCCATCGGCAGTATGCTTTTTCAATTCAGCATCTTTATGCAAAGCAATAAGAACAATGCGCATTCCATTTGTTTTAAAAACAGTGATAGCATTACGATCTGCATTTTCCCACACAGTCTCATTTCTTAGTTGTTTTATAAATGCCGGAATATCCATACTTACCAAGGGGGCATCAATTATCCGGCTGCCTTCAGGCCTTAGTTTTGTTGATTCATTTTGTTTTATCTTCATTGTAATTTTTAGTTTTTAAAAATCATTATAATATATTATTATTTCAATTTTGTAAGTGCTTTCCCTTTGTGCACTGAAATATGATCGGTTTTATCGCTCTGTATGGCATATTGAGGATCTTCTCCAGTAGCGTGATAAATGTAGCTTTTATAATCAAAATCGGCGGTAAGTATCTCTATAATTTTGCCTGATACAAAACCCGCTTCAGAAAACTGCTGACAAGTGACCGCTTTTTAGAATAAAAAGCCCGATAAACTTATAATTTATCGGGCTTTTACATTCGTGGAGAATAGCGGGGTCGACTCGCTGACCTCTCGCATGCCATGCAGTAACAATCAAAAATAATCTACTTTTAATATTACTCAAATATTTACTCCTAAAATAGTTTATAGAAAAATAAAACTGGAAATCTATGCTAATTTAATGATAAAAATACAACTTAAAAATATTCTATAGAGAAACTTAGCATAAAAAATATTTTTTTAAAAGCGTATAAAAAATACTTTTGTTTCCTTTTTGTTCCAATCTTGTCAAAAACTGCTGACAAACTGCTGACAGAATAAGGAAAGAATCATCTCTTTATTATAGAACTTTTTGTAATATTCTTTCCCAATTACTTATTCTAGAAAGCTAAATTTCATTCCAATTTAACTATTTTCAAAATTACTCTATATAAAGAAAAAGTAATACTTTATTCTTTTCACTAAAAGTATTCG
>JBBRPX010000353.1:0-2943 GCA_038227505.1 Chitinophagales bacterium | reverse complement strand
GGTAATGGTTTGGGCGCAGTTCGCCAAAGTTTGCTACGATACCAATTGCAGCGCCTACAGGCCATTTAAAATAATTTTGCGGATAATTTTTGGTTGAAAATGTTTGTGCTGAAGAAAAAAAACTTGTTGATAAGAGTAATATCGTTGCGAAAAGTATTTTCATTTTTGAGAATCGGGTGCATAAATAGTATGTTACAAAAGTCGGAGTTAGTATTGAAAATAAAATGTAAATATTTCTATTAGTCTATTATTTTATGCTCATGAAATTATTGAACAACTTTGAGTATTGTTGATCAAAGATAAAATGTTGAAGGGCTGCGCTGCTTAGCCGAAACTCCTTTTGCCTGCCTTTGAGGCAAAAGAGTGGGAGGCGGGCAGCGGATAAATGTTGATTTTTGTTTACTGACCAAAGCCCCAAATTTCCATTAGCTTTTTTCCCTCTTTCCCGTTACTTTTGCACGCCACACTAAAGGCAATCTACTACATGCCAAAGAACGAATCAATACAATCTGTTTTAATTATTGGAAGCGGTCCTATTGTAATTGGACAAGCTTGTGAGTTTGATTACAGTGGCACACAAGCCGCCCGCAGCCTACGTGAAGAGGGCGTAAAGGTTATTTTGATAAACAGCAATCCTGCTACCATAATGACCGACCCGATGATGGCTGACAGGGTTTATTTACTGCCACTTACAGTAGAAAGTATTGAGCAGATATTAGAAGAAAACCAGATAGATGCGGTACTGCCAACTATGGGCGGACAAACAGCTTTGAACCTCTGCAAAGAAGCAGATGAACTGGGCGTTTGGGAGAAATACAATGTGAAATTAATTGGGGTAGATATTAAAGCAATTGATAAAGCTGAAGACAGAGAAAAGTTTAGACAGTGGATGATAGAAATGAAAATTCCCGTTTGTAATGCGCATATTGCTAATTCGTTTTTGGAAGGAAAAGAATATGCGCAGGAAATTGGTTATCCTTTGGTGCTTCGCCCATCGTTTACGCTTGGTGGCAGCGGCGGTGGTATTGTGTTTAAAAAAGAAGAGCTGGACGAAGCCTTAAATAACGCCCTTACCGCAAGTCCGATACATGAAGTGTTGGTGGAAAAAGCCATTTTAGGATGGAAGGAATTTGAGCTGGAATTGTTGAGAGACAATGCAGACAATGTTGCCATTATTTGTACGGTTGAAAACTTTGACCCGATGGGTGTGCATACCGGCGATAGCATAACGGTTGCACCTGCTATGACGCTTAGTGACACAGCCTATCAGCTAATGCGCAACACGGCTATTTCGATGATGCGCAATCTTGGAAATTTTGCGGGTGGTTGCAATGTACAGTTTGCCCTTAACCCTCATACCGAAGAAATAATTGTGGTGGAAATAAATCCACGTGTGAGCCGTAGCTCTGCATTGGCAAGCAAAGCAACTGGTTACCCAATAGCAAAAATTGCTGCTAAACTTGCCATTGGTTATAATTTAGATGAATTAAAAAATCAAATCACACAATCTACCTCTGCTTATTTTGAACCTGCTTTAGATTATGTAATTGTAAAAATACCTCGTTGGAATTTTGATAAATTTAAAGGCGCCAATGATACACTTGGTTTTCAAATGAAGAGTGTAGGTGAGGTGATGGCAATAGGCAGAAGCTTTGCAGAAGCGATACAAAAAGCCTGTGTGAGTCTAGAAAACGAAGCCGTTGGGTTGGGTTATTATGGTAAAAGTGTAATGCACAGCGAAGAGTTAATTGAATACATTAAAATACCAAAGTGGGACAGGGTTTTTAGAATAAAAGATGCGCTGATGGCGGGTGTAAGCGTAAAACGTATTTGTGAAAGTACATTAATTGACAGATGGTTTATTTACCAGATTCAAAAAATATGCGACTGCGAAAAAGAGATTGCCAAATACAATTTTGCGTCGTTACCTGAAGAATTATTGAGAGAAGCAAAAATGCTTGGGTTCTCAGATGAGCAAATAATACGGATTATGCAGGATGGCGATGCAGATGATTTATATGAGCGTAGAAAAGCCTTGGGAATTACCCGGGTTTTTAAAATGGTAGATACCTGCAGTGCTGAGTTTGAAGCGAAGACGCCGTATTTTTATTCAACTTTTGAAAACCAATCTACCGGGCTAAACTCCAATGAGTCTGTCTCTTCTAAAAAGAAAAAAATAATTGTGCTTGGCAGTGGACCAAACAGAATAGGTCAGGGTATTGAGTTTGATTATTGTTGTGTGCATGGCTTGCTTGCTATTAAAGAAGCAGGCATGGAAGCGATCATGGTAAACTGTAACCCTGAAACTGTTTCCACCGATTTTGATATGGCTGATAAACTATATTTTGAACCGGTTTATTGGGAACATATCTGGGAAATAATTGAGCATGAAAAACCCGAAGGTGTCATTGTTCAATTGGGAGGACAAACAGCATTGAAACTCGCAAAAAAACTGACGGAGAAAGGGGTAAAAATAATCGGTACATCTTTCGACAGTATGGATATCGCTGAAGATCGTGGAAGATTTAGTGACATTCTGAAAGAACTGGAAATTCCCTATCCAAATTATGGTACAGCATTTAATACAGATGAAGCAATTGAAGTTGCCAAAACGGTTGGTTATCCGGTATTGTTGCGCCCGAGTTATGTTTTAGGCGGGCAACGGATGCGCATTGTTTTAAATGATGATGAACTGGAAAAAGGCGTGCTGAGCTTATTAAAACATTTGCCAGGAAATAAAATATTGATAGATCATTTTCTCGATCGTTGTCAGGAAGCAGAAATAGATGCGATTTTTGACGGCGAAGATTTTCATGTAATGGGTTTGATGGAGCACATTGAACCGGCAGGCATACACAGCGGCGACAGCAATGCAGTATTACCACAATTTAATCTTACACCATTGGTAGTACATGCTATGGAAGAGTATGCAGAAAAAATTGC
>JBBRPX010000352.1:0-2950 GCA_038227505.1 Chitinophagales bacterium | reverse complement strand
TGGCCCACTTGAAAACAGTTTTCTCTTCCGTAATTTTTACAATGGAGGTGGTGTTGCTATTGGTGATATCAACAACGATGGTTTCGCCGATGTAATGCTCACAAGCAATATGGGAGAAAATAAATTGTACCTCAATAAAGGAGCAATGAAGTTTGAAGATATTTCAATAGCAAGCGGAATGAAACAGGATAGTATGTGGAGCACAGGTGTAACATTTGTAGATATTAACCACGATGGCTGGCTGGATATTTATGTGTGTAATTCCGGGCACATGACAAATGGCAATAGAAAAAATAAACTATACATCAACAACCATGTTTCGGCTTCTATCGGAGGCATTCCCGGTAAAGTGACATTTACGGAACGTGCGAAAGAATATGGTTTGGATATTTCTGCTTACTGCACGCAAGCTTCTTTTTTTGATTATGATAATGATGGTGATTTGGATTGTTTTATGATAAACAATAGCCCAATGCCGGTAAATACTTTAAACAATTCCAACCGCAGAGACCTAATAGACTCTGCATGGAGTGTACCGGAATTTTTAAGAGGCGGCGGCGATCATTTATATAGAAATGATAATGGGAAATTTAAAGAAGTTACGCAACAGGCAGGTATTCACGGGAGTCTTATTAGTTTTGGTTTAGGCGCATCAATTGGTGATATAAATGGCGATGGATATCCAGATATTTATGTATCAAACGATTCTTACGAAAGAGATTATTTATACATCAATCAAAAAAACGGAACATTTAAAGATGATACAGAAAACTGTGTGCAGCACACAAGTTTTTCTTCTATGGGCGCAGATATGGCAGATATAAACAACGATGGTTATCCGGAAATATTTACAACAGATATGTTGCCGGAAGATGATTATCGTTTAAAAACATTAGGCTCGTTTGATAATCCTGATCTATACAACAGCAAAGTGAAATCTGGCTTTTACCACCAGTACATGAAAAATTGTTTGCAATTAAATAATAAAAACGGCACATTTTCAGATATTGCAAATTACAGTGGAGTATCTGCAACAGACTGGAGTTGGGGCGCAGTTTTTTTTGATGCAGACAATGATGGCTACAACGATTTATATATATGCAATGGCGTAAACAGGGATGTAACAAATTTAGATTTTATGGACTTTTTTGCAAATGATGTAATGCAAAAAATGATACTTACCGGAAAAAAAGAAGGGGTAGATGAAGTGCTAAAAAATATTCCGGAGAATAAGCAGAAAAATAAAGTATATCGTAATAAAGGCAATTTAAAATTTGAAGATGTTGGTGATACATGGGGTTTTACACAACCATCTTTTAGCAATGGCACGGCGTATGGCGATCTTGATAATGATGGCGACTTAGATTTAATTGTAAACAATATAAACGGGCCCGCATTTGTTTATAAAAATAACAGCAGAGAAATAAACAAAAATCATTTTATTGGGATTAAGTTAATAGGCAATGCTAAAAATACTTTTGCTATAGGCAGTAAAATAAATGTTTATGTCGGCAGTGAAATACTAAGTAAAGACATTATACCAAGTCGTGGCTTTCAGTCATCGGTAGATTACAAACAGATTATAGGATTAGGAACTAGAAACAAAATAGACTCCATCGTTATTACCTGGCCCAATAGAAAAGAGTCAGTATTATATAACCCCGCTATTGATTCTGTTTTTGTGTTGCAACAGTCTTTATTAAAAGCAAATGATGGAAGTTTTTTTGCAACTACAACTGCACCCACTTTGTTGAGTATGGTGCAAAGCAATTTTGATAAACATGTGGAAGATGAAAACGTAGACTTTTATTACGAAAGAAATATTCCTGAAATGCTTTCCCGTGAAGGGCCTAAGACAGCTATAGGTGATGTAAATGGAGATGGGTTAGATGATATCTTTATTGGTGGCACACAACTTCATCCTGGGGAAATATATTTTCAAACCGCCAAAGGAACATTTGTAAAACATGAGGAGCCGGGCTTTAAACAATATTTAGACTTTGAAGACAATGCAGTGTTGTTTTTTGATGCTGATGCTGACGGTGATTTAGATCTTTTTATAGGATCCGGCGGCAATAAAAATGCTCCTGGTAGCAGAGAATTACAAAATAGATTATTTAAAAATGATGGTAAAGGGAATTTTACAATCGATGTGGCTGCTTTTCAATCGAACGATATGAACATAGGTACCGTGGCTGCTTACGATTTTAATAATGATGGGTACGAAGATCTTTTTGTTGGTGGAAGAAATGTGCCAAGAGAATATGGCACCTCTCCGCAAAGTTATCTATATGTAAATGATGGTAAAGGTCATTTTAAAGATATGGCTGCAACAAAAAATCCAGATATTTCGCACTTAGGTATGATTACGGGTGCAGTATGGGCTGATGTGGCGGGCGATGCAAAAAAAGAACTAATTATAACAGGTGAGTGGATGGCCCCACATATTTATTCTTTTAATGGCGATCATTTTATTGAAAATAAATCTGCCCTCAATTCCTTATTTGGCTTATGGCAAACAGTAGCTGCAGCCGATTTAAACGGCGATGGCAAACAGGATCTTATTTTTGGAAACGTAGGCGAGAATTTTTATTTGCATCCAGATGCATTTCATCCGGCAAAACTTTGGATAAACGATTTTAACCAAAATGCCACGATAGATAAAGTGCTCACATACACTATTGATGGAACTGATAAACCTGTATTTCTTAAAAAAGAATTAACGGACCAGTTTCCCGGATTAAAAAAACAAAATCTGAAACACGCAGATTATGCAACGAAAACAATTCAACAGTTATTTAAAAAAGAACTAATAGAAAAAGCGGTAGTAAAAACATTTAATTATTGCAGTTCCATCATTGCAATAAATAATGGCAAAGGAGATTTTATTATTCAGAAATTACCGGTTCGTCTTCAACTATCGTCAGTAAATGCGTTAGTGGTTTCAGAT
>JBBRPX010000351.1:0-2954 GCA_038227505.1 Chitinophagales bacterium | reverse complement strand
CAGTAAAGCAAATGCCTGTAACCCGTGAGGAACCTAAGATTAGTAGAAACGCACCTTGCCCTTGTGGTAGCGGAAAGAAGTTTAAAAATTGCCACGGTGCAGGAGCTTAGTTTAGATATCAGACACAAGATATAAGACACAAGATTAAGGAATAGCTGAAAAGTTATTCCTTTTTTTGTTTGGGGCTTTCAGCATTAGTGTTTTAATAGACAGTTGTTCGTGCTGTCTGTAGTAGTGCCGCTGCAATGATGATGATAAATTGTGCAGTTAGTGGCGGCAGCTACTGCTGTCCATCACGCAGCCTTTGGGCAGTAAATCTTTCTTCAACTTTAATTGTGCAACTGACCACTTTTAAAGTTTAAAATTTTATTTACTTTTAGATACCAATCACCTTAAATTTTTTGTAATGAAATCCATTTCATTAACAGTAGTCGAATACATAGCTGCTTTACCAGAAGAAAGAATAGAACCAATAACCAAGCTAAGAAAAGTGATAAACAAAAATTTACCTAAAGGTTTTAAAGAAGAAATGAGTTACGGAATGATTGGTTATGTAGTACCGCATAGCATTTACCCGGCAGGTTATCATTGTGACCCGAAGCTGCCATTGCCTTTGATGAACCTTGGTTCGCAAAAAAACTTTATTGTACTACACCACATGGGCATGTATGGTGATAAAAAATTATTGGAATGGTTTGTTGCTAAATATGAAAAAGAATTAGATACCAAATTAGATATGGGAAAAGGCTGTGTGCGGTTTAAAAAAATGGATAAGATTCCTTACGAATTAATTGGTGAGCTTGTGGCAAAAGTAACAGTGGCAGATTATGTAAAAAACGTAACGGAATTATTATCATCACGAAAAAAATAGCATACTGATGCTTACCATAGTACCCCGAAGGGGTTCACCGTTAGTAACCACGGACGTAGTCCGTGGGGGTGACGTAGTCCGTGGGGGTGACATAGTCCATGATGACGTAGTCCATGGTGGCGACTCCGTGAGGGTGACATAGTCCATGGCAGCAGACGCAGTCCGTGGGTGCGGGCGATGCCCGTGGACCCAAGCGTAACGAGGGTAAAACCCGCTACAATGAATGATGAAAAAAGAAAAAATGCTGACTGGCAGCGGATAGAAACGGCTACCCCGCTGAAGGTTTGTGCCTTGGCTTATGGCGGAGTAATAGCGTATAGCCGCAACAAATGTCGATTTATGTTGTATTGATCATTGCCCCCAAAAACTTCAAAATTCTAAGAGAAAATACAAACACCTAACCAATAACCTTCAACTCGAAACCTTTACTTCCCAATCCTTATCTTTGCCGAAATTTACCAACAATATTTATAATTTATACAGAAAAACATGTCAGTTTTAGTAAATAAAAACTCAAAGGTTATTGTACAAGGCTTTACCGGTACAGAAGGTAGTTTTCATGCTTCACAAATGATTGAATATGGAACGAATGTAGTTGGTGGTGTTACACCAAATAAAGGCGGAACGCAGCATTTGGAGCGTCCGGTTTTTAATACAGTGGCCGATGCGGTAAAAACTACAGGTGCTGATGTGAGTATTATTTTTGTACCGCCAGCTTTTGCGGCAGATGCAATAATGGAAGCATCAGAAGCAGGCATTGCGTTGATTGTTTGTATTACTGAAGGTATTCCGGTGGCTGATATGGTGAAGGTTAAAAATTATTTAGTGGGTAGCAATAGCCGTTTAATTGGGCCAAACTGTCCCGGGGTTATAACTGCTGATGAATGTAAAGTTGGTATTATGCCAGGCTTTATTTTTAAGAAAGGGAGAATTGGTATTGTATCTAAAAGCGGTACACTTACTTATGAAGCTGCGGATCAAGTTGCAAAAGCTGGTTTAGGAATATCATCAGCAATTGGTATTGGTGGTGACCCAATTATTGGAACAACAACAAAAGAAGCGATTGAGCTTTTTATGAATGATGATGAAACAGATGCGATTGTAATGATTGGTGAAATTGGTGGTGGTATGGAGGCAGAAGCTGCAGAATATATAAAAAGCACCGGCAATAAGAAACCAGTTGTAGGTTTCATAGCAGGACAGACAGCGCCTCCAGGTCGTAGAATGGGTCATGCAGGTGCAATTGTTGGTGGCGAAGATGATACCGCTGCTGCAAAAATGAAGATAATGGCTGCATGCGGAATACATGTAGTGGCTAGTCCGGCAGATATTGGTAAAACAATGGCAGAGGCAATGAAGAAGTAATATTTGATTTTCTTCGATTTTGTAATTATCATTTAAAGTATAGCAAAAGCCCCGCATCTTTTACAGAGTGGGGCTTTTACTTTAAATTATTCAATTAATCATCGTTATCATCATTGTCATCATGATTGCCATGACCATGTTTTTTTTCTTTCTCACCGTTTCGGTTATCGTGCGGATATTTATTTTTCTTGTATTTATTTCCTCTTCCATTATTGCCATAATTACCGTTCCCATTTAATTGTCGTTCGGTGATATTGACCTGCCTGTTATTATCAATATTTAAAGTGGTTTGTACATTCTGTTTAAAATAAATAGTAGAATTATAAATAACTCTTGGTATCAACTTTCCTAAAATACTACTGCTATATTCAGCAACTTTTACTGTATGATTACCAGGTGTTAATGAACCAATGTTTAAAACATTGCCATTACTTTGATATTTGTTACCATTATCTATCGTGACTGTAAAGCCGTTTTGTGTATAGGCATTTACAATCAATGCACTGTTTTGGTAAGTGTTGTTTTGACTGTTGTCGGTTTGTCCATTATTATTATAAGTGCCATTATCATTTTGATTTCTATTGTTTTTGTTGTGCCCCTGCGCAAAAGAAGATACAAGCAAACTTGAAAAGAATAATAATGTTAAAATCTTTTTCATAACTGTAAATTTTAAAGTGAATAAAACAACCAACCTTATTTATTTTGGATTGATTTGTGT
>JBBRPX010000350.1:0-2977 GCA_038227505.1 Chitinophagales bacterium | reverse complement strand
TTTGAATTTTGAATTTTGAGTTTCTGTTAATTCTGATTCTCCAAATAGCGAAGGGTCTGTTGTCGGTTGTCTGTTGTCCGTCGCCTGTCGTCCATTCACCTTCTCGCAAACAATATATTGCGCAAAAGCCATAGCCAGTTGCAAAGCACCGCTGCCTTCTTTGCCTAAAAATAATAAGGCATGACTCAGCCGGTTGTGCTGGATCATTTGTACCAATTGTTCCTTGGTTTCTTTTTGGCCGGTGATGGATTGGAATTGCATGGATGCAAAGATAAGTGATGAGGAGAGTATACACTATGTGGTATGTTTTTTAGAGTTTAAAAATAAAAAATACAGTAATGCATTGTCAATTTTCGAACCAAGGATTAGTATTCTTGTTTCCAAAATTTCTTATTTCTTATTAAATTTTTATGTATATTTAAATTACAAATGAGTTTGCGCTGAATTGGCTTTATAACAACCAGCGTTCCAAAAAAGCCATAAAAAATAAACATTAAAAATAGAAGGCTTACAGAATTTAGGGATCAAATTTTATGAAAAAATATTTTTTTTTATTAATAATCTTAGTACTCTCAAATTTTTGTTTTTCCCAAACTACACTATACAACAATGACGGTATATCCTTATCCTACACACAACAAACACTAAGATCATTTTTTTGTAACAAGGCAAATAAGAAAATTTACTATACAAAACTTAGGTTCACAATTAGGAATAACTCAGGTAAAAGTGCAGAGGTTACTGTTTTGGTAAATATGCCCAATATTGTTTCAGATGCCTGGGGATATTGCAATTCTGATAATGATATTTTTAATAACACAAACTTTTTAAACAGCAGTTTAAACCGGATTATGAATCCCGGTAGCCAAAATTTTTTAGAAATATGGCAATGGGATTACACACAAAATATAGGAACTCCTGGTTTTTCAGTAAACTATGAATTTGAAAAGCCTAGGCAAGAAGGCATCCCAATAAAAATTGATATTTATAAACCTTCTTTAGCACCCAAAAAAATAGATGAATACACTGTTAAGGTTGATCAGGATGATTATAGACTAAATCCAAAAGATCCAGCTAAGCTTACAAATATAAAAGACCAACAGGCTCTAGAAAAGCAGGCGCACCAAAACGTTTTAAATGCTGAAAATCAGAATAAAAGTGTGCAGCAAAAGCAAGTTGCACTTGATAACGAAAGAAGATTAGACGATTATAATAAGCAACAGGAGACGCTAAAACAGCAGCAAGCTTTACAGGCACAACAAAGAGATGCAGCAGAAGAAAAAATGAATCAACTTTTAACCGAACAAAAGCAAAGGTATGAACAGACACAAATAGAATTTAGTAATGCACGTTCTGCCGCAGACAATGCTTACCAATCAGCTATTGCAAGAGGAAGAAAGGAATCAGGTGCAATGTTTGATGCTACATTAGCAGGTGCAGGGCAAATAAGCGATCCGAAGAGTTCTCTTATATATACAGGTGTTGGACTAGCTATATCGTTTTTTATGAATAGAAGTGAGAAAAAGCAGGAAAGAAGTGAGAAAAAGCAGGAAAGAATAGAAAAAGAGGCAGAGCAAAAAAGAGAAGAAGACCAAAAAAAATTAATTATTGAAGCAAAAAGAAAGTTTATTACCGATGTACTCAATATCAATAAATATAACTTTACTGATTTAATAGCAAAAGAGCGGTATGCTTCAATTCTATTTATTCCTGCAGAATATACTGCCGAAGATCAAAAATTATATTTTAGTATCCCAATTCAAATACCCGTTTATTCGGATGGTACCTATCCGTTAAAAGATGGGATAGAAAAAAAATTCCAGTCTTCAATAGATAAATCTCTGGCATCAGGAACAAATATATATATATTATACCCTATTGTTGATGTAAATAATTTTCAAAATGAGTTTACAAAAAAAATGGGAAGTGGCCACTTGCTCAACCTGAAAATTGAACTTTTAAATTTTACAAAATATCCGTTCTATGAAAAAAATAATTTAATTGGCAATGACGAAACCGACTTTTGGAGTAACCCTATAAAAAATAAGGATAAGCCTAAACAAAAAGAGGGGCAAATAAAAAAAGAAAATGATTTTTGGAACAATTAATATTACTAGGTAATGAAAAAAATAATTATTTTACTTATATCAGGCTTATACACTACAATGATTATTGCACAGGATAAAAACCTGATGGCTCAAAATTATTATTTGCAGGCAGAAGATGCTTTTAATAATCAAAACTATATGAGCTCAATAGAGTTTATAAAGAAAGCAAGCAATACCTTAGGCACTACTAACAGTAAAATACTTGATCTAAAAATTCGTTCAACTTATCAGGCATTCAAAGACCGTTTGTTAAATAAATTTGAAACAAAAGATGTTATAGCTCTAAAAATTGATATTGATTCTTTCTTCATTATCACTCAGTCACAAGTATATCCAAAAGAAAAATACATAAATATTTTAAATATCAAGGACGAAGTTGAGCAATGGACAATATATGATAAAGTGAGTGGTGGCACAAATGAAGACAGTGCTATTAAAATAATTGAAAATTATATTGAGTCAATTGGGGGGGTGGCTAGTTTAAAGAAAATACAAACTGTTGAAATCAAGGGTACGGAATCAATAGCAGGAGCCGATCTGAAATTAATAACTAAAAAATTATTGCCGAATTTAGAATTAACTGTATTAAGTTTAGATAATGGTAAGGATAAAGATTTAGTAATTGGAAAACTGCTTTTCAATGGAAGCATGGGATATTTTTTATTTGGCGAAAAAAAATTGCCGATGGAAGATGATGAAATAATTCAACGAACAATTTTTAAAGGAATAGTTGAAGAACTCTATTATTTTGAAAGTGGTATTAGTGCCGAATTATTAAATGCGGAACAAATAAAGGGCATAAATGCTTACAAGATTAAAATTACTTCCCGAGGTAATGTTGTTAAATTTCGATATTATGATTGTAAAAC
>JBBRPX010000349.1:0-2983 GCA_038227505.1 Chitinophagales bacterium | reverse complement strand
ATTCATTTCAGTTCATTGTGAAAGTACTCCATGGAAGGAAAACTCAATGGTTACAGGATTAGGTATTTATATTGCCAGGAACGGGAATGAAAATGTGGAAGGAAGCAAACTGTTGGCATCATCTATTATTCAATCTTTTAATGGAAATTATGGATTGCCGGTGCAACCAAATCCTCAGCAAAGACAAAAGGGGATTTGGGTTTTAACTGCTAATAATTTTCCTTCTGTTTTAATAGAAGCGGGCAATCTTCGGAATAAAAATGAAGTTTCTTATTTACAATCTAAAAAGGGACAAGAAACATTTGCAAAAAATGTATTGGATGCGATAAATAATTATGCAACTTCTTTCTCTATCGAAAAATTATCAAATCAAAAAAACCTAGTCGATTCCCCTCAATCGAATAATTTTCTAATTACATCAGTATCACCCATTAAAATTTCGCAAGCTAAGAGTAACGATGAAGGTTTTTTAATAAGCGGAGAAATAAATGTTTCGGACTTTAGAGTCGATTTTAATCTAAAAAATTCTGAAGCAAGCAAAACAGGTGTAATAATAATAAATGGAAGACAATACAATCCCTCAGAACTTAATAATAAAACAATTACGGGTGGAGAAGCATTTTTTTATAAAGAAGGAAATCATTCATTGATAAAAGAGTTCGGAGCAGACGCATTGAACGGAGTTATAATTTTAAATGATGCAATTGTCACAAATACAAAAATTATAAATGGTGACAATCCTAAAGATAACGTAAGAATAAAAATGGATTCAATCATGCTTGTAGATGCCAGTGAAAGAAAATTGAAAACAAACGAAAACATTGTGCAAGTATTGCAAGCAAGTAATGAAGATGTAAAACTTTTTAAAAAATTAGGTCATGTTTATACCCGGGCAGAGAACGATGGGGAACTTCCTTATAAAGGACCAAATAGATTAGTATTAAGAGATGATGTAATTCAATACTCTATGCATGTAAAATTGTTTAAAGGCGATTTAATTGTACTATTAACATCTAAGGAAGCAGTCGAGAAATATGGTGATAAGGCTTTCAATGGAGCTTTAGAAATTACTTCTAAAAGTAACTACGCAGAAAGTTCAACTGTTAAAATACCTTTTATTAATAATCAAGATACAAATCGTATTGTTTTTATCAAATTAGAAAATGAAGCAGAATTCCCTGGCGGAAATGATGCATGGAGAAAGTTCCTTCAAACTAATTTAAATGGCTCAATGGCAGTTGCGCAGGGGTTAAAGGCTGGTACTTATACCTTTATAACAAAATTCATTGTTGACAAAGAAGGAAACTTATCTAGTTTCTCTTCGGAAAAAAATATAAATACAAAGATTGCTGACCATTGTATAGAGGTACTTAAGAAAAGTCCCAAGTGGATACCTGGCAAACAAAACGGTCATATTGTAGCATCTTATAAAAAGCTACCAATCACATTTGTTGTAGCCGAAGAATAAATTAAAAAAACTCTTTAATTTTTTTTGTGAAAAACTGGATTTAGCTAGGACGTTTTCTTTTGCATTTTCTTAGCATCAAGATATATATCTTCAAGAAAAAATAGCTGAATGTTTAAAATCATTTCCTTGTTTCTTGTTGCTTATATCAGTATTAGTTCGACAGCATCTGCCCAACCAAATGCAACATTACCCCCAAAAACCGCCACAACACTAAAGCTTAAAACGCCGGTTGGAGTCATTGGGCAAAGCAATGGCATAAAATGCAATAACATTATTGTAAAGGTTGATACTTCAATTAGAGTTGCACCAACCTATGCGTATTTGGCAATAGATTTTACAGAAGTTACCGGAAGCAACCAAATGGACATTTTAAATGGCACTCATCTATTTTGGATCTTTGACCCTGCAGGTAAAGAAATAAAAATTCCTTTAAAAGTATTATCAAGTGTAAAAGCTGCAATGGAAAGCAATGGAATAGTAGATTTAAAAGTTAGAATTCCTTACCGTTTAAAAACAGATAAAGATAATTATACCATACACTACCGTTGGGAAAGTAAAGACAAATCAAGAAATATGGATTTGCTTACAACTAAATAATATTTCACCAAGGGTTAAAGTGTAACGTTTGGGAGATCAATATTCAATTTCCTCTCCCCTCACTTTTATACTCAGACTTTTTTTATCGGCAGCTTCTACCCTTCCAATAACCTGCGCAGCTATTCCAAATGAAGTTGCAGTTTCAATCATTGTTTGCGCATCGGCTCCGGAACAATAAATTTCCATTCTACAACCCATATTAAACACTTCGTACATTTCTTTTAAGTTGCTGCCGCTGCTTTTTTCTATTAGATTAAATATTTCAGGCGGATCAAAAAGATTATCCTTTATTATTTTATAATTGCCAGATAAATATTTTAAACATTTTGTTTGTCCACCACCGCTGCAATGTATCAATCCATTTATTTTATCGAAATGATCTTCAAGTAATTTTTTAAGTACAGGTGCATATGTACGGGTTGGACTTAATAATAATTTGCCAATAGTAGTGGCCTTTCCATCGTTTCGTACAATTTCGTCGGTTAGTTTATGATTACCAATATAGACTACGTCTTCACTCAGATTATTATCAAAACTTTCTTTAAAATTTACTGCATAAAATTTGCTTAGCAAATCATGCCTTGCACTTGTAAGCCCGTTGCTGCCTAACCCGCTGTTGTATTCGGTTTCATAATTTGCCTGCCCATAAGATGCAAGACCCACTATCACATTGCCTGCTTCAATTTTATCATTTGTTACTAATTTATTTTTTGGCCAACGACTCGTCATGGTTCCGTTTACCGCGACAGTACGCACCACATCACCTACATCTGCCGTTTCTCCCCCTAAATAATGTATTTGCACATTATGTGTACCAAGCATATCAAAAAAATCTTGTGTGCCTGTAATAATTTGTTGTAATACTTCGCCAGGAATCAAGTTTTTATTTCTGTCAATGGTGGAGTTAAAAATAATGTT
>JBBRPX010000348.1:0-2987 GCA_038227505.1 Chitinophagales bacterium | reverse complement strand
TTGATGTGCTTGACAATAAAATTGCAAAGCAGGGAGAGCGTACTGTGTATTTGAAGATTACCGAGCCGGGCGGCAAAGTGATGGGTAACCGCAGCGAAGGAAGTAATTCATTCAAACTTGCGAGTGGAGAAGAATCACTGTTTACCTCAAGCACCAGCATGACTTACACAGGCGCAAAGCAAAATATATGCGTGGCATACGAGGAACAAAAAGATAAAATGTTCCCTTCGGGCACATACCTGATTGAGGCATACGTTGACGGAAATCTTGCGGGAGCAAGTTCTTATGTGATGAAATAATTTTGTCTTTTTAGAATATCAAAAGCCATCCTGAAAAGTTTCAGGGTGGCTTTTTTGTATTTAATAGTGCGTGAGATTGGTGCGTAATGTGGTATTCAACTAAGGTGATAAGGGAAAATGTATTATAGACATTGCTTATTGCACGGGAAATTAAGGAGGCGTTATTCTACAGCTACTTTTAGTGATGCAGAAACTTTGTTTCCGGCATTGCGATTGCTTGCGACAACGCTGACCTGACATTTTAGACCGCTGACGGTTGATGCGGAGACGCTGACGGTTCATATCAGACCATTGGCGGCTGATGTCAGACCGCTGTCTTAACATTTGGGAACGCTGACAGTTGATTTATCGGGAATGACATGACATATCAGACCGGTGGCGATTGATGTGGCGCGATTGACATGACATATTAGACCAGTGGCGACCAATATCAGATGGCTGTCTTAACATTTGGAGGGAGTGGCGATTGATATGCGGGAATTGACATGACATTTTGGACAGGTGACGGGGGGAAATGCACAATTCACAATGCACGATTCACAATTCACGATGCGAGATTCACAATTCGCGATATATAATAGGAGATGCACAATGCGAGATGGATAGTAGGAGATGCATAATGCAGGATGCACGATGGATGATTCATAGTAAAGAATGTGATGTTTGAGGTATGGGTTCGGAACGGAATTTCTTTTCCTTGGTTTTTGTAAGATAATTTCAGGATTGAAGAAAAAAGATTTTGAGGGAAGGAGAAAAGATGATGAATGAGAAAAACCTTACACCGGATTTTGGTGAGGGGAAAAAATATTTTGCGGGAAAATGAAAAGAAAACAGGTTTCAGAAAAGCAAAACTGACTTGTTTGACGAAAAAAAATGAAATTTAGTTCGCAATTCTTACAATGGGACAGGTTATCCTTTTCTGAATACTTTAGGATTTTTTTTGACTGCATCTTTGTATCGTGATTGTTGCAACATATCTTAAACAAAATTAAATTTCATTTTAAAAAACAAAAACGTTATGAACAAAAGACAAACAGCTAAATTCAATTCTTTCTTTGCTACAGAAATTCTTACTGCTGCTAATAACCTTGTGTGGGCTTTGCTGACTGCCTTCGGGAATGCTTTCGGGGTTTTGAAAACGAAGCTTGGTGATATAGAAGACCAGCTTGAGATACAGGAGAAGATTATTACTGGTTATGCTTCTGATAAGAGGATAAAGAGGCAGAGCATGACGGATGGTGCTATGAGGGCGAAGGGTGCAGTGCAGGCATACGCAAGCGACCAGAATGATATGACGTTGTATAACAGCGTTAATTATGCTGAGAGCAGCATTTTGTTTGGGCGAACTACTGCCTCGCGAACGAAAGCGCAGATAATACATGATGCTGCGGAGGGAATAATAGGAAGCCTGGCACCTTACGGATTGTTGCCTGCTGACCAAACGGATTATCAATTAAAGATTGATGCCTTTGCGGGTGTGATGAGCATGCCTAAGGAGCAGCGGGCATTGGTGGCTTCCGCTACTATGCAGATACGAAAACTGATGAAGGAATGCGATTCTATATTGAAGACCAAGATGGATAAGCTGATGGTTAACTTTAAAGCGATTGCTCCGAGTTTTTACAATAGTTATTTTAACACTCGGAAAATTGATAATGCTCCAACAAGTTTTACAGAGATACGGGCAACTGTAAAAAACAAGACTACGCAGGAGTTGCTGGAGGGTGTTGAGATGAAGGCAGAGAGTGGTGTGAAGGTTTATACTGATACGAGCGATGTAACGGGCACGGCAGATGTGAAGAAGATAAGCCCACTTACTTATACCGTAACGTTTACTATGGCTAGATTTGTGACGGTGGTGCTGACTAATGTTGACTTAAGCCCGGGTGAGTTGAAAAAATTAGCAGTGGAGATGATGCCAGTTTGACCTCTCCCCCTGCCCCCTCTCCCAAGAGAGAGGGGAGAAAGACAAAAGCCCTGCGGTTAGGAACTGCAGGGCTTTTTTGCGGGGTGTCCGGGTCTATAAAAATTACTGCTTCACAAACTTTTTACTCAGCACTTCTTTTTCTGTTTGCAAGGTTACAAAGTAAACCCCTTCTGCAAACCCGCTTACATTGATGACTTGCGCGGCATAGCCGCCATTGTAAACAGGCAGTTCTTTTTCATACACTTTTACTCCAAGTGCATTGGTAATTTGCAGCCAACCGTTTTTGCCTTTTATGCGTTGTGCATTAAAATAAATGAGGCGGCTGGCGGGGTTTGGGTTTAAATAAATGGTAGCCGATCGGGACCGAGTTTATTTACCTCCACCTTTCTCCATACCACTTTTCAAAAACTTTTAGCGGTAATCCCTTTTCATTTTCATACTTCGTGATAAGCTCATTAAATTCTTCTTCAAGAACTGCGGGTACGGTAATGCTCTGCCATTCTCCATTCTCTTTTATTGCCTGGTAAAAAAGCAGCTTCTGTTCTGCAGGAGGCAATGCCTTCCAATCGCGCAGGGTTATCTTTTTCTTTTCACTCATGGGTATTTCGCAAATATAATCATTTGGCATGCTTTTTTCGTTGTGTTAGTAAAAATCATTTTTATGCCCATTCTAATCCTGGCAGTCGTTGCTAATATGCTATTTATACAGGGCTTCAATAAAACCTTTAATTCCTATACTTTCCTGCTTGGTTCTTTTTTCA
>JBBRPX010000347.1:0-3019 GCA_038227505.1 Chitinophagales bacterium | reverse complement strand
GGAAGTGGTCCGGGTGGCTATCCTGCAGCTATTCGTGCAAGCCAGCTTGGCAAAAAAGTAGCTATTGTTGAAAAGGAAAGCCTTGGTGGAATTTGTTTAAACTGGGGCTGTATTCCTACAAAAGCTTTGCTTAAAAGTGCGCAGGTTTTTGAGTATGCAAAACATGCAGCAGATTATGGTATTAAGATAGAAAATCCAATGGCAGAGTTTGATGCAGTGATAAAAAGAAGCCGTGGCATTGCAGACAAAATGAGTAGGGGTGTTACATTTCTTATGAAAAAAAATAAGATTGATGTAATAATGGGAACCGGGAAATTAATTGCTGCCAACAAACTTGAAGTAACAGCAGCAGATGGCACAAAACAAACACACGAAGCAGGTAACATAATAATCGCCACCGGTGCAAGAGCAAGAGAATTACCTGCTATGCCAATTGACGGTGAAAAAATTGTTGAATATAGAAAAGCAATGGTATTGCCTAACCAGCCAAAAAGTATTATTGTTTGTGGCAGCGGTGCTATAGGCTGTGAGTTTGCTTATTTCTACAATAGCATGAATACAAAAGTTACTATTGTTGAGTTCATGCCAAGAATAGTTCCTGTAGAAGATGAAGATATCAGCAAAGAATTGGAAAAACAATTTAAAAAGCAGGGTATCACCATTATGACGAACAGTGAAGTATTAAAAGTTGATACCAGCGGTGAAGGCGTGAAAGCAACGGTAAAAACGCCTACAGGAGATGTGGTACTTGAAGCAGATATTTTGTTGAGTGCGGTTGGTATTATTGCCAATATTGAAAATATAGGGTTGGAAGAATTGGGTGTAAAAACTGAGAAAGGAAAAATTACTGTTGATGCTTTTGGGCAAACAAATATAAAAGGGTTATACGCTATTGGCGATTGCACACCAGGTCAGTCTTTGGCACATGTTGCAGGTAAAGAAGGTATAAATGCAGCAGAACATTTATGCGGGCAAAAAGTAACGCCAATGGATTACAATAACATTCCCGGCTGTACTTACTGCACACCCGAAATTGCGTCTGTAGGTTACACAGAGAAAGCTGCAAAAGAAGCAGGTTACGAAATTAAGGTAGGTAAATTTCCATTTGTTGCTAGCGGAAAAGCAACTGCAGGTGGCGCAACAGAAGGCTTTGTAAAAGTTATTTTTGATGCAAAGTATGGCGAATTTTTAGGCTGCCACATGATTGGTGCAAGTGTTACAGAAATGATTGCTGAAGCCGTTGTTGCAAGGAAACTGGAAACCACTGCACATGAGTTATTGAATGCTGTGCATCCTCACCCAACAATGAGTGAAGGTTTGAAAGAGGCTGTAGCTGTGGCTTATGGTGAAGCGACCGATGTGTAGATGTTAGATATTAGATTTGATATAATTTAGCCTTCAATTCTTTTGAAGGCTTTTTTTTGTGTTGAATTTTTTTAGAAAACTAAAATATTGTATGGTTTTAATTTGTAAGGCTTGTATTTTTTTAGTGAAATTAGAGACCGTCAATACCTTAGCTCTATTAATATTTTTGTTTCTATCAAATTTTTATTTGCTGTATCTAGTTAAAAATAATTGAATAAACTTTTTTTACAGAATATAAGTTTACAACAAGACCATTATAATTTTAAAAATATACAAAGAAAAATATTGTGAACAAGAGCATATATAACCTTATTTTTTTATGTAAACTTTAGATGTATATTGGGGTAGGATTGGTGATTGTGAGATGGAAAGGAAAGAATGATAAAAAGAGCAGATTTTTTAAAGAAACTATATTAAATGAAAAAGCCCCACGGAGTACGCAGGGCTTAAGAATAATCTTCGGCTTATAGCCTTATTGTGATAAGCTTTCAATCTTATAAAGTAAAATTATAAAATAAAACAATACAAATGGAAAAAATTTTAGGAATTGATTTAGGCACAAACTCTATTGGATGGGCAATCAGAGAAATAGATACAGAATTAGAAAATCAAATAATTGATAAAGGAGTTTTAACTTTTGACAAAGGTGTTGCCGAAGATAAATCAGGTGAACATCCCATGGTTCAAAAGCGAACAGAAAGCAGAGGTAAACGCAGGAACTATCAAGCAGAAAAATATAGAAAATGGTCTTTACTAGAATGTCTAATTGAAAATGGTATGTGTCCGCTAACAATAGATGAACTAAACAAGTGGAAACATTACACAAAAGGTATTGGAAGAAAGTATCCGCAATCAGAAAAGTTTATACAATGGTTAAGATTTGATTTTGACGGGGATGGTAAACCAGATTTTGAAAGATTTGGCTTTAGCAAAAATGAAAGCTACTATTTATTTCGCAGTTTAATTGTTGATGAAACAAAAAAAGAAATATTTAAAAATGAACCTAATATTATTGGTAGAATATTATACCAGCTTGTACAACGAAGAGGATATAATGATGGCAGCGAAATTGACGAAAATGAAAAGAATGAATTAAGCAAAACTATCATGAAAGGTGGCGGGGAAGCAGGTGCACTTGGTGCTAACGATATAGAGCCTTATATTGAAAAATATAAAACATTAGGCGCTGCACTATATAATATTCAGAAAGAGAAAAATGTAAGAATAAGAAAACGCTATAATTTAAGAAGTAGATACGAAGCGGAAATTAAGGAGATATGCAGAATACAAAACCTTGAACATTTGTATAAGCAATTTTGGGCAGCAATAATTTGGCAGCGTCCATTAAGAAGCCAAAAAGGATTAGTAGGAATTTGCACTTTTGAAAACAATAAAAGTAGGTGTCCTATCAGTCATCCATTGTATGAAGAATATAGACCCTGGGTCTTTATTAATAATTTAAAAATAAGACCAGTAAATAAAGAAAACGTAAATCAAGAAGAATTGCAGAATGTTTTAACCACAATCGTTTATCCAGAATTTTACAAAGCTGCAGCTGATTTTAAACTCTCCGTTATAAAGAAAAAAATAGAAAAAATAGGCTATGAAATAACAGCAAAATTCCCAGACGATACAAAAGTTAATAGTGTACAAT
>JBBRPX010000346.1:0-3029 GCA_038227505.1 Chitinophagales bacterium | reverse complement strand
TGGCCATATTGAATATTTGTCAACGAATCTAGAGAATCAAATATTTCTGATTGAAATCTTTTTTGTGCATTTGCATAATAAAAACTACAAATGCATACTATTAAAATCAATATTTTATTTATCATATAATTTTATTTTGGTTACGAGCAGCACAACCCTGATTAGGATTCATTAGCGACGCTCCGTTCTACATTTATGTTTCTTTGGCTTTTCTAAAATAACTTCTTTACATCATTCTTAATAACCTTTCCCATTGCATTCCTTGGTAACTCTTCCACCACTACATATTTACGGGGTGTTTTGTAAGCAGCCATCCTTTCTCGGAGCCATGCATTTAATTCCGCCATATTTAGTTCTTTTTTTTCTGTTACAATAGCTGCTACAATCAACTCTCCCCACTCATCATCCGGAATGCCTACTACTGCACAGTCATTAATCTGTTGATGTGCTCTCAGTACTTCTTCAATTTCCAATGCGGATATTTTGTAACCGCCGGATTTTATAATGTCAACAGAATTTCTTCCCATTATTCTGTAGTAACCATTTTCAACTATTGCTACATCACCTGTTTTAAACCATCCATCTGCTGTAAATTCTTTTGTTGTTGCTTCCGGCATATTCCAATATTCATTAAATACATTTTCTCCTTTTACAATAATTTCACCGGGCTCGCCGGTCTTCACTTCTGTATAATGTTCATTCACTAATTTTATTTGTACACCGGGCAATGGTAATCCAACATAACCTGCTTTTCTTTCACCATTGTAAGGATTGCTGATAGCCATACCAATTTCAGTCATACCATATCTTTCCAATAAAATTTGTCCGCTGATGACCTTCCATTTTTCCATTACCGTAACAGGCAATGCTGCAGACCCACAAACCATTAGTCGGAATTTACCCATGCATTCAGTTAATTTTTGTTGATTTTCTAAAGGCAATGTCTCCCAATAAGCAATCAGTTTAAAATAAATGGTAGGCACGGCCATAAACACATTTAATTTTCCTTCTAAAAAAATATTGAATATTGCTTCCGCAGAAAAGGAAGGAAGGAATTGACAAGTGGCACCAACCCACAATGAACAACTTACCACATTTACAATTCCATGTACATGATGCAAAGGTAAAACACACAAGGTATGGTCGTTTGAAGTCCATTGCCAGGCATTAATTAATGTGGAAATTTGTGCGTTTAAACCTGCATGAGTGGTTACAACTCCCTTTGGTTTATTTGTAGTACCGCTGGTATATAAAATCATAGCCCGTCTTGAAACAGCTACATCCGGTAAAGTGATTACATTAACAGCCAACTCAGTTGTTATTTCAATTAAACGAATATTTTGTGTGGTACAATATTGCTCCAACAAGCATTTATATTCCAGCGAAACAACAACAATTGTAGCCGCTGTATCATCCAACACATATTGCAACGAAGGCAATGGATGCGTTAGACACAGAGGCACTGCTACACCGCCTGCCTGCCATATAGCCCATTGAATTTTTACATAATCAAAGCCGGGGTTTACCATAAATGCCACCCTGGCTTCCAGCAGATCATTTTGGCCATCTAATAAATTAGTCGCAAATTTTTTAGAATCGGTAAGCAAATCGGTAAAACAATGAGTTTGATTGTTGGAAATAATGACCGGATTTGAACTGTGTTTTTTTACCTGCTCAATAATTTGAAGCATAAATAATTAATTAAAATTGAATTGGTTTATATTTTGGCACTAATAATTTCATTACCAGCCATGCAATTAAATATGCAACTGCACAAAAAGCAAACATGATGGTATAGCCGGTTTCGATATGGCCTAGTTTTTTATAATAATCAAATAATGCCCCACCAACTTTTGTTACAATAACACCCCCAATACCACCAGCCATCCCACCAATACCTATTACCGATCCAATGGATGCTTTAGGAAACATATCTGATACCGTTGTAAATAAATTTGCACTCCAGGCCTGGTGTGCAGAAGCTCCAATACCGATAAGTATAACGGGTATCCAATAACTGGTATGCCCGAGCGGTTGTGCAGCGAGCACAACCAATGGTATTACTGCTATCAATAACATAGCTTTCATTCTGCCGTCATAAGGCTGGTATCCTTTCTTAATAAAGTACATTGGAAACCATCCGCCGCCAATGCTTCCAAACATGGTCATACTGTATAATACAACTAACGGCAGCATAACGGCTGTACCGGTTATTGAATATTGGTCTTTTAAAAATGCAGGCAACCAAAATAAAAAGAACCACCAAACTCCATCGGTCATAAACTTGCCAAACGTAAAAGCCCAGGTTTGTTTATATCCTAATAATTTTACCCACGATACCTTTTCTTTAGTAGTATCAAGTGCTTTTTTGTTTTGTTCATCACTGTTAATATAGTCCAGTTCAGCAGCAGATAATCTTTTTTGCTGTTCCGGTTTTTTATATAACAGCAACCAAAAAAATAACCATAAAAAGCCGATGGCACCAATAATAAGAAACGCAGCTTCCCAACCCCAGTGTTTGGCAATCCATGGAACTGTTAATGGGGCGAGAATGGCGCCCACATTGGCACCTGAATTAAAAATACCTGTAGCAAAAGATCTTTCTTTTTTTGGAAAATATTCTGCCGTTGCTTTTATAGCAGCAGGAAAATTACCCGACTCACCAAACCCCAATACAGCCCTGGAAAACATAAAACCCATTACAGAAACAGGAAGCACAGCTATGCCAATCCAACCAAGAATAGAAGAAATACTCTCGCCAATTGGGATAGAAAATGCGTGAATGATTGCACCGATGGACCAGATTATTATTGCCCAGGTATATCCTTTTCTTGTACCAAGTTTATCGATGATGCGCCCGGCAAATAACATAGAAATAGCATAAGAAAACTGAAATACGGAAGCAATATTTGCATAATCACTGTTACTCCAGCCAAATTTTTCTTCTAACATTGGTTTTAATAAACTCAGCACCTGGCGATCCAGATAGTTAACAGTGGTGGCAAAAAATAGCAGGGTACAAATCGTCC
>JBBRPX010000345.1:0-3032 GCA_038227505.1 Chitinophagales bacterium | reverse complement strand
CATCATTGCACTTACTTATGGCATGTTGCGCCTCGCCAAAAGGAATGTGCTTATTAAAAGACTGGCATCGGTAGAAACACTTGGTGGCATCAATACCATATTTACAGATAAAACGGGTACACTTACAGAGAATAAAATTGATGTATATAGGCTGGTTTTTTTTGATGAAGATATATCCGTAGATAAAAATAGTAAAGACATAGGGGGAGCAATTACAAAAAACAAAGCTGCGTATGAAAAGTTATTACTTATCTCCACTTTATGCAACGATGCAGTAAGCAAACAAAAGAAAAATGAGAAAAAATATTTGGGCGATCCTATCGAAATCGCACTCTTACAATTTGTACATAGCAGCAATATAAATGCAACAGAAATAAACGCATCGTATCCACGTATTGAAGAGGAACCATTTAGTTCTGAAACGAAACTAATGGCAACTTTACATAAAAAAGGTAATGGCAACTTCGTTGCGGCAAAAGGAGCTGTGGAGGAATTAATAAAAATTTGTAATTTCTTTTATAACGGTGAAAATATACAACCGTTAACTGATGCTGATAAGAAGATATTTCTGCAAAAGGCTGAAGATATTCAAGCACAGGGGTCAAAAGTATTGGCATTTGCATTTAAGGAAGCCGACAATATATCAACGGATAATTTTTTAACCGACCTAACGCTTGCAGGGTTGATAGGGTTCTTAGATCCGCCCCGGATGGAAGTGGTGGATGCGTTACAATCATGCAGAGATGCAGGTATTAAAGTGATTATGATAACAGGCGATCACCCTGCAACTGCACTTAATATTGCTGAAAAAATAAAACTGTCAGAAAAAGAAAATGTAGTTATCAACGGTCAAGAACTAGATACAAATTTGCCTGATGAAAAATTATTTTCGACTACAATTTTTGCAAGAGTTACACCAAAGCAAAAGTTGGATATGGTGAGTCTCTATCAAAAAAAAGGCAATATTGTTGCCATGACGGGCGATGGAATAAATGATGCCCCCGCATTAAAGAAAGCTGACATTGGTATAGCAATGGGCATACGGGGAACACAGGTGGCCAAGGAAACTGCGGCAATGATTTTAAAAGATGATTCGTTTACATCTATAGTGGCAGCCATTATGCAGGGCAGGGTGATTTTTAAAAATATTAAAAACTTTTTAATGTATTTGCTTTCCTGCAACCTTAGTGAAATATTTATTGTGTTTTTTTATGTCTTGTTAAATTTCCCTTTTTCAATTCTGCCGTTACAAATACTCTTCCTTAATTTGGTTACAGATATTTTTCCGGCACTGGCATTAGGGCTTGGCACCGGTAATAAATTAATAATGAAAATCCCTCCAAGAAATCCACAGCAGCCTATCGTAATTAAAAGAGACTGGTTTACCATAAATGCGTACGCTGTTTTATTGGCTTTGCCTATTATATTGGTCACGTGGTATTGTAGTTATTATTTAAAATATAGTCCACAATTGTGTAACAATATTAGTTTCTTCAGTCTTGCTTTATCGCAGTTATGGCATGTATTAAATTTATCATCCCGCAAAATATCCTTCTTTAATAATGAAATTACACGTAATAAATTTACCTGGTCAGCCACTTTGCTTTGTATGGCTATAATGGCTGTATTCTATTTTATTAGCCCACTTAATAAAACTATTGGGGTCCAATTTTTAAATGTATACACGTGGTTAATTATATTTTTAACAAGTATTACGCCCGTAGTTTTAATTCAACTGTTTAAGAGAATTTTTAAAATTATTGATTAGGATTTAGATGGATTGAAGTTCAGAATTAAATGATCAAATTAAGAATAGTATAAATCAATAAACTGATTCACAACTTAAAAGACAGGAATAGAAAAAAGTGATTTCATATATCATCTAACCATCCTCCTTTAAACCCTGCAAGCTGTAATCCTTTGCATAAATATGGGCACTGTTTCATAATATTCCAGATCAATTCAGAATGATAATTTTCAATCATTATAACAATTGGACCTTGGTTTAATCCAAATCTCCATTTAGAAACCCAGCCATGAAGATTCTCTGTTTTCTCTGGAAAAGTTGGATTGAAACTCGCTTCAAATCCTTTATACATATGTGGCTTTAACTGTAATTTTTCAATGGCATTGCGAATAGTATCAATCACTATTTCAGGTGCAAATGGTAATGAAGCCACAACAGCCCAGGGCGAAACAGTTCCGTCATCAGGACCGAAGGGTGCACCTCTCGCAATATAATTGTAGAAAACTCTTTCCTTGCCGTCAATCTTTAATTTCTTTTTACCCGGACCATCGCTTGCCGTAAAGCCCCAACAGTAATCGCTATACCCTTTAAACTCAAGCTTATTCTCAATAGCATATTGTCGGTGCACATAAGTAGCCCGCCTGCTGTTTTCAAAATAATCAAAGCCCGCTTTTTTATTAAATTCATCTTCTATGCCACGAAAGTCAATCCACATGTGGGAAAACTGGTGTATGAATAAAGGACCGGCATAGAGATATGATGTGTCATATACATTAGTCACCATAAACGTATCTGTCCATTTTTTATAACAGGTAGGTTTAATTGGGAAGGTTGGAGAGGCTAAAGCAAGCATGTACATGATCATGCCTTCATTGTAATTTTCATTCCAGCGGAAACGGGCAAAGCCGGATCGGGGTTTCCACGCCTGGCACAATGAATCTCCGTTGTTTAATGCCCATTGCCAGTCAATTCTTTCATAAAGCTTATTTGCCAGTTCTCTTATTTCAGTTTCTTCTCTGTTGGCATTTTTAAAATAGGTTGCTGCACATAATGCACCGGCAATAAACAATGCGGTATCAATGGTAGATAATTCACATTTCCATTCTCGTTCACCATTATTCATTTTTAAGAAATGGTAATAAAAACCTTTATATCCAGTAGCATTTGCCTGCTTTCCCTGCTTGCTGTCATAAAAAAATCTCAAAATTTTCAGTATTCTTTCAATGGCATTTTCTCTGGAAAGTAATTTTTTTTCTATCCCAACTATGTAAGCTGTAATTGCCAT
>JBBRPX010000344.1:0-3041 GCA_038227505.1 Chitinophagales bacterium | reverse complement strand
CGTTAATCCCCAAACCAAATTGCTGTATCCGAAAAAATTATTAGGATTTGATTTACAATAATTGTAATTGATGAGTGTATGATTTTTTGTTTGCGTAGTATAGTTTATAGAACCTTCGTTAAGTCCGGTTGGGTTAACACCCATAAAAGTATAATGCTCAAAAAACAGCGGCCCGCCTTGTGCAGGCCCAAGAGGAAGCTGGTAGCCGAAGTAAGTATTGCCATTTGTAAAACTGCCACCTTTCCAGCCGTTTGTATAAACTGTTGCAGGAATACCATGCGTAGCTGATGCAGCCGCCATAATGTAAGTGATCAATGCTTCGTTCCAACCTCTTACTTGCACGTTCATTATCCATGCTTTATCTGGACTGTAATGCCAGTACAAAACATTTTGTGCACCCTGACGAAACCAATCCCATTCAACATTATTATATAAAATATTTATATCGCTTCGCAGATTTGTTTCTGCTGCATCAACCCCATTAAAATATTGCCGGGCTGTAAGCAGTCCCATCATTAAGTACGATGTTTCCACCAAGTCAGCCCCATTATCATTTACGCTGAAAGGAATAATGACACCTGTTGTTCCATTTAACCAATGTGGAAATGCCCCTTTAACTTTTACTGCCGTGTTTTTTAAAAATCCAACAATCGTCTGCATACGTGCTAGACCTTGTGCACGGGTAATAAAATTTCTGTTTATACCAACTGGTATTGTCATAATACCAAAGCCCGAGCCGCCAGAAGTAACTGTTTCTCCTGAAGTATTTCTTTCTCTTGCCAACCCACTAACCGGATGGCCAAAATTCCAGAAATATTTAAAGGTTTGCTGCTGTATCAAGTCAAGCAAAGCGTTGTCACTTATTGTTGCAAATTTATTACTTGAATCTATCTGCGTATTAAACTGGAAGTTTAAATCACCACTAAGTTTACCGTTTTTAACGGACTTTAAGTTGGTATTGGCTGCTACATTATACCTAGAGAGATACTTTAAAGGCGATGCTGGCGTTACCACTAAAGTACTATCGCTGTTTTCATAAGTATAATTGACTGCCGCTGCAGTGGCCCCGTTTTCTAAAACAAAAACAGCCGTTGAAACGGTGGCTCTGTCAAGCGCATTATTGAATGAAAGACTTATAATAGGTGAAATTTTTATATTATAATTGACTAACGATGTTGAGGTATTTGTATTATCAATTTTAACACTGGTATTGTATAACAATGCTGGCACTGGAACTGGAGTTGGCACTGGAGATGATGAATTACTTTTACCACACTGAATCAGTAATATCAATGGCGATAAAATCAGTAATAAAAAATTACGCATGCGGTTTCTATACTTCATACTAAAAAATTAAAGTGGTAATAGAATGTGGTAATGCAGTGGCTTGCACGGCTTTACCATTAATCCATAAATTATAAGGTGTTTTTATGCTGCTCTGGTTCATCACAATCACCGCTATGGTTCCATCCTCATTCTTAAAAGCAGTAGTAAGCAACTGGCTACGGCTGCTGCTGCTGATAATTCTTTTTGCCCCGGGTTTTATGAACTTTGAAAACTGACCGATATAATAATAAGCATTGGTGTAAATAAGCTGACCAGTTTTTACATCACCATGTACGGGTGCAAAACAAAAATTCTGTACATGATTGGGTCCGCCTGTTTCATCTAGTAAAATATTCCAGTCGGTGAAACCTTCCATGCCATTGTTAAAATCGTTTATCATGTTTTTGCCATACTTTTCACCTAAGGACCATGCGTTGTACCTTGTTACATCAAAACTTTCTGCACAACCTTCTGTAAATAACAAATGTTTATCTGGAAATGCGTCGTGTACCAATTTTAGGTTATCATACATCGGCGTTCCACCGCTCCAGGCCTCATACCAATGAAAACCAAGACCCCAAATATATTTTGATGCTTCTGGGTCGTTGAAATATGTTTGTGCTCGCTGATAGATTAAATCTCTGTTATGATCCCATGCAATAATTTTTTTGTCCTGTAACCCTGCTTTTTGCATGGTTGGTCCTAAATGATTTTTTATAAAATCCGTTTCCTCTTGTGCAGTATACACGCAGCTTTCCCATCGTTGTGTTGCCATTGGTTCATTTTGCACAGTGATGCCCCAAATTGGTATACCTTCCTTTTCATACGCATTAATAAATTTTGTGTAATAAATCGCCCAGCTGTCGTAAAATTCTGGTTTTAATTTACCACCATGTAGTACATCATTATTGTCTTTCATAAAAGCGGGCGGGCTCCATGGGCTGGCAAATAAATTCAGTTTGCCTCCTGCTGCAGCCATCGCTTCTTTAATAAAAGGAATTTTATACTTTTTATCGTGTTCAATGCTGAAGGTTTTTAATTCCTTATCGCCTTCTTTAACATACGTGTACATATCGCTACTGAAATCGCAACTGTTTATATTGGTACGCCCAATAGAATAACCAATACCCGATTGCTTATTAAAATAGGCATTGATGATTTCCTGTTGTTTATTTTTGGGCAACTTATAATATGTTTCTGCAGCAGCATCGGTTAATGCAGCGCCAATACCCAAAAAAGTCTGAAACGTTTTTGAAGGATCAACAAAAACGGTTGTTTCATTTTCGAAAGGCTGGCCTTTGTCTTTAAAACTTAAAGTGTCTGTAGCAGACAATCTTAAATTGGTGCTGTCTGCAGTAGTATACACAACTACTTTTTTCCCATTTGTAGAAAAAGATGATACGCCAGTATCTGATTTATTTTTATTCTTTTCAGTACAGGAAAATAATACAAGGGCAGTAAAAACAATATAGATTCTTTTCATATCCGTATTTATTTATTTAATTGTTTACCAGGCGTATGTTGCAACATCGCCTGCAGACAATGATGTGATAACATACTTGCCTTTATAGCTGATGTTGAAATTGATAGTTGAGGCACTTTCATTTACTACGATTAATACTTTTTTGCCGGCAGGTGTGCTAAAGGCAACGCTCGGTAGGTTACTCACCAAACTACTTGAAATACGAACAGAACCTGACGGTACAAATTTAGAT
>JBBRPX010000343.1:0-3042 GCA_038227505.1 Chitinophagales bacterium | reverse complement strand
TAACTGCTGAAGAAATAGATGCCTCCCATATCCCCTTCCGAGGAGGGGGAAATTTTGAAGATGAGAACGAAAGCATTTTTACACTACAACAATCTTCTCCAACATCTACAGCTATTGCCTCCCCTCCGGGGAGGATAGGAGGGGCTTCTTCTCTTGGCTTTCATGCACCAAGGGTATTTGATAAAACCATCAATATTTTCGAATGTTTTTTAATGGATGATGTAAACAACCGTATACGAAATGGCATGCGGGAAATTGCAAGTGAAAATAATTATCCTTTTTATGATATAAAAGAACATACCGGCTGGTTGCGAAATTTAATTGTTCGCTATTGTACAACTGGCGAGTTAATGGTAAACCTTTGCATTAACTACCAGGATGAAAAAAGCACGAAAATCGTATTGGATGCACTTCTTTTAAAAGTGCCCGAAATAACCACTTTGCTTTACACTGTCAACTCAAAATGGAACGATACCATTTACGATCTTACACCGCAGGTTTATTTTGGAAAAGGGTATGTAACAGAAAAGCTGGAAAATTTTGAATTCATCGTAAGTCCTAAATCTTTTTTTCAAACAAACACAAGGCAGGCTGAAAAACTTTATAGTATTGCAAGAGATTTTGCTGCGCTTACCGGTAAAGAGGTTGTTTATGATTTGTATTGCGGCACCGGAAGTATCGGCATTTTTGTGAGCCCACTTGCAAAAAAAATAATTGGGGTTGAGCTAATTGAAGATGCCATTGAAGATGCAAAAAAGAATGCAGCCAATAACAATATTGAGCATGCTGCTTTTTTTGCCGGAGATGTAATTAAAATATGCAATGATGCTTTTTTTGCAGAACATGGTAGACCTGACGTGGTAATTACAGACCCACCAAGGGCAGGAATGCATGAAAAACTGGTAAATAAACTATTAGAAATTGCTGCTCCGGTTATTGTATATGTAAGTTGTAACACAGCTACGATGGCAAGAGATATACTTTTACTTAGCGAAAAATACTATGTTGAAAAAACACAACCGGTAGATATGTTTCCGCATACACACCATATTGAATGCGTGGCAAAGCTGGTATTAAAAGCCTAAATGGCAGATAAAATAAAAGGCATAATCATTGAAGATTACAGCTTAAACAAAATAAAAAAAATTACATGGCATTTAACAGATCAAGCGGCGGATTTCAAACCCCGACTCCCGCAGTTCTAAATTTAATCATCATAAATGTAATTGTGTTTGTTGCACAAATCACTTTTGGTGGCTTATCAGGCGAAAGCAAAGTGACAGACCTTTTTGCACTGCACCATTATAAGTCTGACGAGTTCGGTTTTCAGCAAATTATTACACACATGTTTATGCATGGCAGTTTTATGCACTTGTTCTTTAACATGTTTGCGCTTTACATATTTGGTAGAATGATTGAAAGCATGTGGGGAGCAAAAAGATTCCTGATTTTTTATTTTATCTGCGGAATCGGTGCAGCCATTGTTCAGTTAGCATCATACGCATACGATTACAGAGTATTAGATAAAATGGTAATGAGTTACGAACAGGTTATTCAATACCAGGAAATATTAAGGATGAATGCTACGGTTGGTGCATCGGGTGCCATAATGGGTATTGTTGCTGCCTTTGGGTATCTTTTTCAAAATACAGAAATGATGATTATTCCAATACCAATCCCTATCAAAGCAAAATGGGCAGTGCTTGGCATTATAGCTATTGACGTTTTTAGTGGTATTGCCGGCAGACCAGGCGATAATGTCGCTCACTTTGCCCATATCGGTGGTGCACTTACAGGGTTTTTAATTGTTTATTTTCAAAGCAGAGGCAACTCTAGGCGATATTGATCATTTTACTTAAATACACAAATACCATTTATAGGAAGTCTACATAAATTACAATTCTATTTTAATCGCAATCCCTTTGTATTTTTACCGCATAATTATTTACCATGGGAGAAACTGACCGCAATCACCGAAACGAATTCAGAAACAGAAGAAGAAGCAGGTTTACACTCGGTGCAGATAACAATGCGCTAATGGCTTTATTTGCTATAAATGTTATCTTTTTTTTAATATTGATGGTAGTGCAGGTTGGAATGTTTGTTGGAGAAAAAACACCAGAATTTTTTTATACCCATATAGTACAATGGTTTGAATTACCTGCGAACTTAACCCGACTTTCAGAAAGACCGTGGACAATTTTGAGCTACATGTTTACAGAAACAGGCGGCGGTATTATTAGGGGCATCAGCAACATGATATGGCTGTGGGCTTTTGGTTATATTCTACAACAAATGGCTGGCAATGACAAAATTATCCCTGTATACATTTATGGTGGATTAACTGGTGCAATATTTTTTATAATTGCTCATTATATTCTGCCTCCTCTCTCTCCACTAAGTGAAACTGCAGGTTTACTTGGTGCTAATGCAGGTGTAATGGCAGTTGCCATGGCAACAACTACGCTCGAGCCTAATTACCGTTTTTTTACACAAATAAGAAACGGTATACCAATATGGGTATTAATGACTGTTTATATATTGATTGATTTTGCCGGCGTTACGGGTTTTAGCGCAGCGTATAGTTTGTCGCACCTTGGGGGCGCAGCAGCGGGGTTTGTATTTGTGCTGTTTTTAAGAAAAGGTAAAGATGGTAGCGTTTGGATGAATAGACTTTACAGCAAGTTTATTACCATGTTTGAACCTAAAATAATACCAGAAACACCTGATAAAAATGATATTTTTTATAACAGCGGCACGAGAAAACCATTCACCAAAACCACCAACGTTACGCAAAAAAGAGTGGATGAAATTTTAGATAAAATAAACCAGAAAGGTTACCACTTTTTAACCGACGAAGAAAAAGCTTTTTTAAAGAAAGCAGCAGAAGATGAAGCACTTTAAAAATAGATTATAAAAAAGCGACCGTCAAAAATTTGACGGTCGCTTTTTTATAATTAGGATTTAATATTTTGTAGTATCTATTCTTCCAGATTTTCTGTCTTTCTTTCTTCCTAAGATGTAACCACCAACACCACCAAG
>JBBRPX010000342.1:0-3046 GCA_038227505.1 Chitinophagales bacterium | reverse complement strand
TATAGAAAGTAAGATTGACCTTGAAAAAACACTTTTTATTGTTGCCACTAAATCAGGCAATACCGAAGAAACTCTCAGTTTCTTTCATTATTTCTATCAGCAATTAGAAACTAAAAAGAATGCGAAGCCCGGCAATAATTTCGTAGCCATTACAGACCATGACACCCCATTGGTTAAAATGGCTGAAGAATTTAAATTTAGAAAAGTTTTCATTAATCCGCCAGACCTCGGCGGACGTTACTCGGTATTGTCTGATTTTGGATTGGTGCCAATGGCATTGATGGGAATTGATATTAAAGCTCTGTTAGCAAGTGCCAAACAAATGCAAAGCAATTCTGATGGAGTTCCCGCAACAAGTAATCCCGCAATTAGCTTAGGAGTTTTAATAGGAATTTGCCAAAAAAATGGTCGCGATAAAATAACATTTGCTTTATCAACTTCTATCGCATCATATGGTTATTGGGTAGAACAATTAATTGCAGAAAGCACTGGCAAAGAAGGCAAAGGTTTAATTCCTGTGCACGGTGAAACCATTGCTGCGCCTGAATATTATGGAAACGATAGGATATTCATACACATGTATCTTCCTACAGATAACAATACTGTGGATGAGAAACAAATAAAAGCAGTGCAAGATGCAGGGCATCCTGTTGTAAGAATAAAGGTGGAAAATAAAATAGCATTGGGTGGAGAATATTACCGGTGGGAAGTTGCCACAGCAGTTGCAGGTGTGATTATGGGGATTAATCCTTTCGACCAGCCCAATGTTAAGGAAAGTAAAAAGAACACAAGTCAACTGCTCGTAGCATGGATTAAGGATAGGAATTTTAAGATTTCAAATCCACTTTTGAAAAGCGATAACATATCCGTATACGGAGGTGAAAAAACGAAACAACTTGCTACGGATAAATATAAGACAGCAGCAGAAATAATAAACGCATTTACAGCCATGGCAAAACCAAACGACTATATCGCTTTGTTGCCTTATTTTATGATGACAGAACATCGTACAACTAGTTTGCAAACATGGCGAGAGCAGATGAGAAATGAGTTGAAAGTTGCTACCACATTATTAAACGGGCCGCGTTACCTCCACTCTACAGGGCAACTGCATAAAGGTGGTCCGGATACAGGATTGTATATTATTTTGATTGGTGATGAGGAAAAAGATTTAGCAATTCCGGGAGAAAAATTTGGATTTGCTACCTTGCACAAAGCTCAGGCGTTGGGCGATTTCCATTCGCTTGATTCTAAAGGACGAAGAGTAATTCGAATTCATTTGGGAGAAAATATTGATGAGGGTCTCAGTAAATTATTCCCATTTGCTAATGGTGCTGAATAGCATCAAAATCAGAAGTGTTTTGAGATGATTCATTCGATTGTTTTGTTGTAATTCATTGTACTACTTTATCAGTATTTTTTAAATAATAATCTTCATTAAAAAAATTATAATTATGAAAGATAAAAAATACGATTACGGCATGATTGGTCTCGGCACCATGGGTCGTAATTTGGTTTATAACATTAGCAACCAAGGATATAACGTAATTGGTTTCGATAAAAATAATGCTCAAGTGGAAGCACTTAATAAAGAAGGCAACAATGAAAAAGTATTTGCCACAACCAATCTAGAGGAATTTTTAAATGCATTAAAAACTCCGAAAGTAATCATGATGTTGGTGCCTGCCGGTAAAATTGTGGATGAAGTTATCAATGAATTAAAACCTTTTTTATCTGAAAATGATTTGTTGCTCGACTGCGGTAATTCTCACTTTACGGATACCAACAAAAGGTATGAGCAACTACAAAAATCAACTATTCATTTTATGGGAGTTGGTATTTCAGGTGGCGAGTTGGGCGCACGAAATGGTCCGAGTATTATGCCGGGTGGTCCACAGAAAGTGTATGAACGTGTTGCTAAAATGTTGGAAGCTGTATCTGCAAAAGTGAATACCGAACCTTGTGTAACTTGGCTTGGGCCGGGAGCTGCGGGGCATTATGTAAAAATGGTGCACAATGGAATCGAATATGGAATTATGCAACTTATTGCCGAAACTTATCATTTGTTGAAAGCTTGTGGGGATTTGAATAATGATGAGTTACACACCGTTTTTTCTAAATGGAATGAAGGCGAATTGCAATCCTACCTTATAGAAATAACTGCCGATATTTTTACTCAAAAAGATGAACTTTCCGACAGCCGAATTATTGATAAAATATTGGATAGTGCAAAACAAAAAGGCACGGGGGCATGGACTTCTGAAGATGCTATGAAATTACAAGTTCCTATTCCGGTAATTGACATTGCGGTTTCTATGCGGAATTTATCTGCTTATGAAAAAGAGCGTTCAGTTGCACATCAAAAATTGCGAGGTTCTGAAACGAAATTCATAGGAGATAAAAATGAGTTGTTGAAATGGACGGAGCAGGCACTTTATTTTTCTATCATCACGGTTTATGCACAAGGAATGGCACTGTTACAAGTAGCATCAAAAGAATATCAATACCATTTGAATTTAGAAAACATTGGGGCTATTTGGCGCGGTGGATGTATCATCAGAGCTTCCTTGTTGGAAGATATCCGTTCTGCTTTTTCTCAACAGCCCGACTTGTCAAATCTTATGTTGAGCGATGTATTTTCAAAAAAATTAATGCAGTCACAAGAAGGTGTTCGCAAAGCTATTCAAACAGCAGTTGAATATGGAATTCCGGTGCCGGCAATGATGGGAGCTTTGGGCTATTTCGATAGTTACAAAAGCGGATGGCTTCCTGCAAATTTAATACAGGCGCAACGTGATGATTTTGGCGCGCATACATACGAACGTATAGATAAAGAAGGAATTTTTCACACACAATGGAATCAAAATAATAGTTAACATGGAACCAACAGCAACAACCAAACCGGGTCCAACCGTCATCATTATCCTTGGCGCAACGGGTGATCTTACGTGGCGTAAGCTTATACCAGCCATCTATAATTTATACTTAGATAACTGGATACCTGATCAATTTGCGCTGATCGGTGTAAGCAGAAAAAAAATAACTA
>JBBRPX010000341.1:0-3106 GCA_038227505.1 Chitinophagales bacterium | reverse complement strand
TGCAATGAATTTTAAACGACGAATGAACCTCTGGCGTACAGAGGCAATTATTAGGTGGTTACTCCTCTACAAATATTTTATAGGGGTTTGTAAGAATTTTTATGCCCTGAATTTAAAAATGACTTTTTGAGGGTCGACTAGATAATATATTACCAATTTAATTTCTCACATGTTCATTTAAACAGCAAAGCTGGTTCCACAGCCGCAAGTACTGCTGGCATTGGGGTTTTTAAAAGTAAACCCTCTGGAATTCAAACCACCTTCCCACTCTATCTCCATTCCAAATAAATAAATACTTTGTGAATTGTCAATAATAAAATAAACGCCATCTTTTTCATAGATAGCATCATTTTCTTTTCTTGTATCAAAGTCAAGCACATAGGTCATACCACTACAACCACCGCCCTTTACACCCACACGCAATATTTTACCTTGTTCAAAATTAGGTTCTGTCATCAAGCGTTTCACTTCGCTTACTGCCGCTTCTGTTAAATTAATAGGGTTTTTTATAATTGGTTCCATGTTTTAAATGTTTAAATACAAAATTACGATTTCTCAAAAAAAGAGTATCACAAAAATGACATAAGATAAAATGATTTTTTAAAATAAAAAAATCCCTCCGATGTAAACCGAAGGGATAATATCTTAGAAACAATAAAATTATTTTGCTGTTTCTTCTGCAGGAGCAACAGCTGGAGCTGTCTTTTTGCCAAAACGCTTATTAAATTTATCGATACGACCTGCAGTATCTACCAACACGTTTTTACCGGTATAAAAAGGATGAGATGTGTTTGAAATCTCCAATTTAATTACAGGATATTCTTTACCATCTTCCTCAAATACAACTGTTTCGCTTGTTACTGCTGTAGATTTACTTAAAAATGTTGTACCGTTACTCATGTCTTTAAAAACAACCATTCTATAACCTTTTGGGTGCAAGTCTTTTTTCATTTCATTTTTTTTGTTACATGGATTTTGCCATGCTTTGTTATTTTAATGTGCAAAAGTAAGATAATTAAATCAAGTTACAAAGAAACCATACCAGGCTAAAATTTTGAATTCCATATTATTTCATATTTACAAATTGTAATGCCAATCCCACATCCCAACTTTTACTAGCTTGTATTACATCCTGCAAATCATCGATTTTTTTACCTGTTACCCTTATTATATCATCCATTATAGCAGCTTGTACTTTTAGCCCGCTGTCTTTAATCAATTTTACTATCTTTTTTGCATCTTCTTGTTTCAAGCCATTTCGTACAATTACTTCCTGTTTGGTAATTTTTCCACTCGGAAAAGGTTGTTTACTAAAATCGTAGATTTCGGCTGCCAACCCTTGTTTTATACTTCTACTAATGAGCACATCTTTTATCTGGTCAATTTTCATTTCGCTGTCCGCCTCCAGGCTTAATTTAAAATCTTTTTTATTTAATTCAATCACAACATGAGACCCTTTAAAATCGAAACGATTTTTAATTTCCTTGCTAACAACATTTATGGCATTGTCTAGTGTTTGAAGATCTACTTTGCTTGCTATATCAAAAGATGGCATAATTATTTAATTTTTGCAAAGATAACAATGCTATTTTAATTAGTCTTAATTCGGTTTTGTTCATCTCCCGCCCCGCCAGACTTTCTTTGTTGAATTTTTAAAGGCTTACCAAATCTGTAACTAAAAGTAATTCCAACATTTCTACTGTCTCTTTTTTGTGTAAATGCGGCTACTGTATTTTGAATATTTATTACACCCTTTTGTCTACCTGAGTAAAAAACATCTGCAACATTTAATTTTAAACTACCCTTGTTTTTTAAAATTTGCTTGGATACTCCTGTACTTATCTGGTTCATTGAAGCAATTTCAAATTGTCCTGTTTTCATTTTTGATCTATAAAAACCTGAAAGTTCAGCACTCCATCCTTTTTTAAAAGAGAATTGGTTGTTTATGTTTGTTGAAAATCCGGTACCCGACGTTTTTAATTCAAAGCCATATAATTTAGAGTTTACTTTATTGTAATTAAATTCTAAATAAGGCATCATCGTCCACCATTTTGCAGGTTTAATTTCAGCGTTTAATGAAAGAGAAATGTCATCAATACTACCATAATTATTTTGCTTCACAATTGTAGCATAGCCAGATTGCTCGAAATATTCGTTGAACATATCTTTACTGTGTGTGTAGTTAAAAGTTGAGGTTAAAAATTTATTATAAGTATGAGAAAGTTCAAACACATTTGCATACATCGGTTTCAAAAATGGATTACCAGCTTCGTAAGTATATTTATCAATAAAAAAAATAAATGGATTTAAACTTTCGTAATCAGGACGTGAAATTCTTCTGCCATAAGAAAAGCCAAACTGGTTTTTATCATTTAATTTATAACCCGCAAACATAGTTGGGAAAAGGCCTGTGTAACTTTTATTGAATGTTGAATCAGGTTTGACCGGATTACCAAACTGGTTGCCTTTGTAGTTTGTATTCTCTAAACGGAGACCTGTTTGCAAATTCCATTTTTTAAGTTCTTTACTGAAATTTACATAAGCTGCATTTATGTTTTCTTCATATTTAAATTGATTCGTTTTGTCATTATCAACCACAGGAGACCCACCAATAACATTAAAGTAATCAGCAACATTATCTGTATTTACAAAGCTTGTCTTAATACCGGTTTCCATTTTTAAGCCTGATTTAAATGGATGCCCGTAGTCAATTTTTGCACTATATACTTTGATTGTAGCCGGCAATTTAGAAGTAAGTATTTCAGACGATTGTTTAACCCATGCAGATGTATAATTGTCTGATTGAAAATATTGATCATGTAAACTTTTGTACCGCAAAGCGTCTATATCAACAGTAAGTTCTCGTCCGGTGCTGTCAAATACATGGCGTAGATTAAAATTTAGACCTGCATTTTTCCATTTTTCGTTATCTGCGCTACTAGAGCTTAAGATTGAATTTGTAACAGCGTCAGGATTTTTTAAGTAACTGATATTTGTACCATCCTGCACCGATGGACTTGAAGATCCATTAAATACAATACCAATGGTCGTTTTTTTCGTGGCATAAAAATCCATGCCTAATTTGACGTTGTTGTTATTGTTATCT
>JBBRPX010000340.1:0-3122 GCA_038227505.1 Chitinophagales bacterium | reverse complement strand
TCCAATCGGAGTTAAGAATGCTCCGCAAAGGAGCAAAACTTCAGAGACATCAGTGAAGTAGAGTCAATCAACAAAAAATTATCTTGAAAAATTACTGAAAAAAATAATTGTCATTATAAAACGGGTTATTAGAGATGCCCTTTATTTATTATTTGAAGCAATTTTGAATTCTATCATTGCTAATATTGTAATTATTAAAATTTCAAAAATAAAATAAAATACACCAAACTTTGTTAACTTCTCATAATTTAAGAATGTTATAATTAACGTTAGTATACAATAGGCAACATTAGCCAAAGCAATAAATTTTAAATAGATTCGCCACTTAAAATTTGAGAAAAGATATAATAAAAAAGATACCAAAGAAAAAAGTAACGGAATTGGTAATAACAAATAAAGTACGTTCTTTGGCATTCCAAAAAAGTAATGATAACGAATAATCATAATTATACAAATAGCTGATACTAAAGCTCCAATACTATCCAAAAGGAAAATTCCATTTTTTATTTTTTTAACCATATGTAACCTCTTTCAGTTTGATGTTCTTGTTTGTATGGATGTCGTTTGAGAATATCTATAATTTTATATCCTTCTTGTTGTATGATTTCAATAAGCTTGTCCATTTCAAATAATTGAAATTTTATGTTAACTTCTTTATCAAGAAAGTTATTAAGTTCAATAATTTCGTTTCCTAAGTGAAATCCTAAAAGTAATTCGCCGTCATTTATAAGTATTCTTTTTACTTCTTGTAATACTTTTTTAACTTGTTCGTAGTCGAAATTTACAATTGAATAAAAAGCAATTGCCGAACCAAAACTATTATCTGAATATTTAAGTTGTAGTAAGTCTGCTTGCTCAAATTCAATTTTGGGGTTATACTTTAAAGCAACTTTAATCATTTCGGTAGATAAATCCGTTCCGATAATGTTTTGTATGCCATTTTCGTATAAAAATTTTGTGGTTTGCCCTGGTCCGCAACCCAAGTCAATTATCTTTCCTTTGTCTTTATTTTGCTCCCCAAATGCTTTTAATATAATTCTATCAAAGTTTTTGTAGTCAAGTTCATTAATAAACTTTTCAGCATAATTCTCAGCAGTTTTATTATAGCAATCTATGATATTAAATTGTTCTTGCATATTGCTTTTATAAATAAATAAAGTTTTATTATTACTAAATTATAATATTTCTATCGTTATTAGTTGAGGGTTGAGAAACTACAAGAAAATCAAGTTGGCAGTTGGCATCGTTCCTAATAAAATGTTTGGTTTTACAATGAATTAAAATCCCCATCTGTTCTAATAATAAATTTTTTTTTTCATCAACATATAAAGTAGCTGAACCTTTTAGTACATAAAAAAATTGCTGAGCGGTATCATGAAAATGCAATTTTTCCTGCGTTCCGCTTGGCATACTTTCTTGTTTTACAGACAAGTTTGGTGTATCAAGTAAAACCCAACTGTCGCAAGAATTACCCCACAAATAATGTTCTGCATTTGTTTTGTTTATTATTTTTTCGTTCATTTTTCTTATAGTTTTAATTTTATTCTGATTAAAATTGTTGCTCAATTAATTAAATAGTTCAGTAGGTTTCCGTCAGCCGAAATAAAAGTACAAAAGAATTACTAATATTCAATAACTTCCGTCTGCTCCACTTGCCACAAACCTATGTTAGCGGTTTGTTGTTTTTTTCGGGTATTAATCTGCATCAAATTATTTGGTTTATAATTTTAAATTTTCTTACAAAGTTTATTATTATCCAACTAACTAAAAGTGTAACTGAAAATACAATTAAAAACTTAATAAAAACTGGCAGTAAAACATTCAATAGTGCAAATTGCAACCAAGTTATAAAAATGTAGTGTATCAAGTAAATACCAAATGCGTTTGCTGAAAGATTTGTCCAAAGGTTATACTGCTTATGAATATTCTGTTTGAAAATAGAAAGAAAAAGAAAACTGCTGAAAATACAAGACGCAACAAATAGTAAGTCAAACATTACCCAAGCCAAATTTACACCCAACCTTCCTGCTCTCACAATATCCCAAACATTGTAGGTAAATAACTCAACCAATAAATAGAAAAACAAGCAAAGAATTAACCAAAACTGCCAAGACTTATTGAGGAATTTATTATTGGTGAAAAAATAAATTTCCCAATTACCACTGCCAACGCAAGTGCCAAAAATAAAAAATATAAAGTAAAGTAAAAGCCTATTCACTTGAAAATCGAAAGGACCTAAACCTGTCCACTTGTATTGCCCAACCCAAATACTTATTGGTATAAATGATAATGAAACAAAAATGAAAATAACAATAAAAAATCGAGCTGGATTTTTTGTAAGCTGTGATGTTGCTTTTGAAATTGATGTATAAAATTTTGTTGGAATGGTTGCCGCAAGGCAATTGAAGAATAACAAAATCCAAATAAACCATGGAGGACCAACTGGCCATTGTTGATTTTGTAGAAAGTCTTTTATGAATAGTGAAAGGTCAAAACTGTGATTGTTTAAATAAAAAGAGGGGAGATATGCAATTGGAATAAGTATTGAAACACCGATGATAAACGGAATACCTAATCTTTTAATTCTATCAACCAAAAATGTTTGTCTGCCTTTTTTTATTAACCCCCGATAAACAAAAAGTCCGCTGATAAAAAACATCAATGACATAAAAAATATGTCGTTAAAGTTTTCAAAAACATCCATACCTATCCACCGAGAATTATCTACGATTGGATTGGTCGAATTTATATAGGTCTTTGTGTCAAAATAGGCAAAGGTAGTGTAGGCAAGAGAGGAATGATGTGCAACCACCAAAACTGTTAGTGCCGAACGTAAATAATCTATCCATAGGTTTCTATTTTTCTCCATATTGTTTCTTTAGTACAAAGTTTGTGAGGTGTCGTTTTACAATGACCGCTAACATTAGTGTATGCGCAACTTCGTTGCACTTTTTGCTATAAACATGCGCATATTTCGCTTATAGTAGAGTGTTTCACCCCCTAGTTTGGTGCACACAATCCAAAAAGCTGTGTTGTTTATGTTCATAATCAATACTAGCCAATGGTTGCTAAATATCCAAGTTGTCTAGCGGACTTTTTATCCCGCTAAGGGCCCCCGCTTG
>JBBRPX010000339.1:0-3132 GCA_038227505.1 Chitinophagales bacterium | reverse complement strand
TGGCTTTGCTAACATTTGGAATATATCTTCTCCATCAATATTTTTATATTTTTTATATTTTTTATTAATAGCTTTTGCTATAGTGGGGAAAAAGTCAGCGGTGTTTACTGGCAAATTTGAAGTTAAACCTGCTGTTGTTTTCCCTTTCCAATAAATAATTAACGGCACTCTTACGCCACCTTCATACAACCATCCCTTTCCAGCTCTTAATGGGCCATTTACGGTAGGGCTTCCTTCAGCTGTACTTAAACCGCCATTATCAGAAGTAAAAATTACCAGGGTATTATCATCCAGGCCAGACTGTTTAAGTTTTTCTATTATTCTACCAATATTCCAATCCATATTTTCAATCATGGCTGCATATACCGGGTTATCCTGAACAACTCTCCGCTTCCAACCGTTTTCAAACTTCATCCAGGCTTCATCTTTTGCAAATCTGACTTTACTTTGTATGGCTAAATTCTTTTGCTTTGCTTCATATTTTTTTATTAGCGAATCAGGTGCCTGCATAGGATTATGCACAGCGTATAAAGAATACATCAGAAAGAATGGAGCCTGTTTATTGTTCTCAATAAACTCAATGCACTCATTAGCCAGCCTGTCGGTAATATATTCACCTGCCGGCCCATCGCTTAATTTTGGATTTTTGTATGGTGTAAAATAACCGCCGGTGCTGTCATTCTTTCTTCCTGTTGGCGAACCTGCACTCCAGCCACCTTTATTAATTTGAAAGCCCTGGTGATCGGGCCAATATTTTTCCTCTTCTCCTAAATGCCATTTGCCGGCAAAAAATGTTTTGTAACCATTATCTAATGCATATTCACCAATTGTTTTTTCTTCAAGTGCCAATTGATAGGCTGTTGGTTGTGCTATTAATTTTTCATAAGGTTGTGCTTTCCCATCAGCCTGTCTACCTCGTATCCAATCGGTAACGCCGGTATTTACCGGGTACTTCCCCGTCATCATACTAGAACGTGTAGGGCTACATACCGGGCAGGTGGCGTAATTCTTTGTAAAACGAATGCCGTTTGAAGCCAACTTATCAAGATTTGGTGTCTCGTAAAAAGTGCTGCCGTAAGAAGCCAGATCTGCCCAGCCAAGATCATCAGCAAATATGACTACAATGTTTGGTTGACGGTTATTATTTTGTGCATATAGATAACAACCAGCAAACAATATCAATAAAAATGTGATGAAGTATCTAAACATGACTGGTGTTTTTAAACCATATAAATAAACTATGAATTTATTTATCCAAATATGATTATAAATTATTCTTCTTATTGCATCCGTAAAAAAGAATTGACCAAATGTTTGCGGATGAAATAACCATGATAGGATGTTATTTCTTTGTTTCAACTTTATCTCCTCTCCATACAAAATTTCTATTCCCCTCGAAAGCGTTTTGTGGTTTCCAGAACCAACTGTTGATATATAATCCCAAACGTGAGCCTTTGGACCTTAAGCTCTCCCGGAAGGTCCATTTATCAGCATTAATTGTATTATCATTAAACCCACCGCTAGAGGGCTGGCGGGTTAATGGTACCAGGTTGAGGCTGTGCCAGTGTTTGCGGATGTACAAAACTGGTTTGTACTACAAGTGAACCTAAAATAATGAGCCAGATAAAATAAAATACTAATTGTTGAAAAATACCTATTGCATTTTTTTGAAAGTAAATTTAACAGCATAACATCATTCATTTTAATGTTAATTAATTTTATGAGTTGAATAAGTTCATCCACTATTTTGACAACACTAATTTAGATATTAAAAATCGGTTGGGCGGGTATAGGTAATGCAAAAAGAAGGTGCTGATCAGTCATATAAACTTGAACCTACTTATTAGTCACTCTCACATCTAATCTACTGTTTTATTCAAGGATCACCCAGGATGAATGTTGAAATAATTTGAGCAGACAATGTAGTTTATTTTTTTCGATCTACGCCCTTGAATGGAGAATACTTGAAAGACTAGCTAGTGTTATGATTTTATAAATTACTTTTTTTATATGAATAATTTTTTCAGCAGCTACTGAAAAACTAAAATAAACAGGTAACCGAATTTTACCCTAAAGTTTTACAATATAGACGCCAGGACACTCTACTTGCTGCTGTTCTAAGCTAGCTTCCAAATTTTTATTTAGAACTGCTATGGGGGCTAGCATATGTTTGAAAAATCTTTTCCCATTTTCATTACGAACAGAGTAGCTTCGTCCTCTTGCAAATAAAAAAGAATTATGCCATGTTTCATCTCCGTTAAGGTACCTGTATGTATTCCATTTTTTACTATTGTACCCTCCTTCCTGAACCTGAGCAACATAGATTTTTTGTGAAGAAAGATTTGAAAAGAAACTGATTTTTAAATTTATTCCTGCAACAAGAAACTCAGCTTCTCCGGTTTGAATAATGATTCCATACGCATTTTTTCCTTTTTCGATAAACTCGATGAAACACTTATATTGTCCCAGTATTACACTCACAGTATCCTCATTATCTTCTTTCAGAATTCCCTTCATTTTTCCCGTACCTTGATACATTGCAATGACCGGAAGTAATTCATCTTTTAGCAGCTTAAAACTTATAGCATAAGCATTATCTGCTATTAAAGATTCAATACCAAAAGGTCCAAAGCCAAGTGCGTCATGTGTTGCGAAAGCATAATAGGCTTTACCGGGATTGGTTCTCTCGCATTCAGGAATAAATAGTGGATTCTTTTTGGAATGCCGGGAATACATGCTGCACACTTCTTTAAAATTGGACAGATAAATGTCCGGAGCTATAAAATCTATAGCTGGTGCAGCAGCCTTATAAATATCCATCACTTTTGATACCGGACCACCGTTAGGAAATTTACCAGGCGACTCTTCCGGATACTGCACAAGCCATGCATTTACATACATGGGTAGGGCAAGTATCGCTTTCCCTTGTTTACACAATTCATTAATATAGCTTGCATAATGCCACGTTAAAAAATAATTTTGAGCAGCATAATTTTTTTCACCAAATAATTCACTCCAATTGCCTTTTTGCTTTTGCCCGTTTTGTTGCCAAGAAATTTTCAAAGATGGTTCAAGATTGTTTTGATTAGCCGAAAGATAATTAACCATCGCTTCCGGCACTTGCTCCTTATA
>JBBRPX010000338.1:0-3143 GCA_038227505.1 Chitinophagales bacterium | reverse complement strand
GGTAAAGAGGAAATATTTTTTACAAAAGATGAACATCCAAGATTTTCATCTGCAGAAAAATTGGCAACATTAAAACCGGCGTTTATAAAAGATGGAACTGTAACTGCAGGCAACAGCAGTGGCATAAACGATGGGTCTGCGGCTATGTTACTCGCTAGCGAAGCGGCTGTAAAAAAATACAATTTAAAACCTATTGTAAAAATTGTTGGGATGGCAGTTGCAGGTGTTGACCCTGCTGTGATGGGTATTGGTCCCGTACCTGCAACACAAAAAGCATTGTTGCGTGCCGGTCTAAAAATAGAAGATATTGATTTAATAGAATTGAATGAAGCATTCGCATCGCAAAGTATTGCGTGCATGCAGGAGCTGAAAATAAATGGGGAGAAAGTAAATGTAAATGGTGGCGCTATTGCGCTTGGTCATCCGCTGGGTTGTAGTGGTGTGCGCATTTCTACTACTCTGTTACACGAAATGCAAAAACGAAAAAGTAAGTACGGACTTGCAACTATGTGTGTAGGTGTGGGGCAAGGCGCGGCGATTATTTATGAGAATATTGTTTAAATTTGATTATGTCAGAAAGTAAATTTGAACTGTTGTATAAGGATTTGGGTAAAGCGATAGTATCTTTCAAAAATGCATTAAACGTAAATATGCTTTTTGAAAATGATGTAGTGAATGATCTTTTTGTAAATGGACAAATTCAAAAGTTTGAATACAATATTGAGTTGTTGTGGAAGACACTTAAAGCATATTTTAAGGAAGGTCGTGGAATTACAATGCTATACCCTAAAGAAATAATCAAACAGTTTTTTCAGGAGGAATTGATTACAGAAGAAGTTTATCTTTTATTAATTGATGCATTAACCAGTAGAAATTTATTGAGTCATGTTTACAATGAAGAAATTTATAAAGAGATAGAACCAAAATTGAAAGATTATGCTCGGGCAATTGAAACCGCTTATACTGCCATTAAATTTTGAACCATTCCACAATGATTATGTTGAATTGGTTAAAAAATATGTTCTGGAAAATTTAAAAACTTATGACTGCAAAATATTTGTTTATGGAAGTAGGGCAAGAGGAAACAACCATCGGTTTTCAGATTTGGATGTAGGTATTCTTCCTCAAAACAATCAACGACTTCCCATTGATGATATACAGGATTTTTTGAACTACGAATCAATTGTTCCTTTTAAAATAGATGTAGTTGATTTTTCAATTGCAGATGAAAAGTTTAAAAAACATGCATTAGAAAATATCATCTGGTGGCGGGAATAATTACAATTTATATAACTGCGTTTTTATTAAACGATAAGTTGAAAATATACAGAGTGCAAATAAAAGCACACTCAAAACAATCACCTTATAATCTATTAAGGGTGAAAGTGCATCTTGCCCTGCAATAAAATTTTTCTGAAAAAAATATTGAAAGAATTGCGTTGCTGCAACTGCTATTAAAATTATAACAGCATAAATAGAAATCCATTTTTCAGCAACCGTTTTACTTAGCCACAAAGGTGAATAACCAAGCGTGAGCAACAGTTTTAAATTGTCTTTGCTGCGGCTTATCATTAATTGCAGGTAAAACGAAAACAGCAAAACGGATAATAAAACTACTAGTAAGGCAAGCCCGCCAAGCCCAGCAACTATCGCCTGAAGTGTACTCTTAATTCTGCCGAATTTTGTTTTGTCTTTGTTTACATGGTAATTATTTTGCTGCAGATAATTTTGCAGCGGTACACTGTTTGCATCGGTTGTTTTAATGTAAACTCTGGCCGCAGGTTGTTCGGGTTGTGTACTAAACATTTGGTTTCCCCATTTTAAAAAACTTTCGGGTACGAGTACGGTATTTAAACGATCGCTTACTGCGACAATATTGCCTTTGAATTTCATGACTGTACCATCGGGCGCAGAACACTCTAAAATAATATTTACAGCACCAATGCTACTTTCAGACAATTGTGGCAAGCCTTGCGCTGGTGCAAAAACATTGTACATTTCTAAAAAATCTGCGGAGAAAATAATAGGAACAGTTGGTTGCCCGGGTTGCCATGTAAAGGACGGCGGAAGCGTATCAATAAAATTATTTTGGATAGATTCTAAAAACAAATCTGTGCTAAAAGGGATAATATCTCCGGCACTCATTTTTACCCTAAACTGGTTACTGAGCAAAAGCGCAGCATCAGCAATAAAAGATTGTTTTTTAAAATCTGCAACTTCAGTACTAGTAAAACGATTATCCTTTCCCATGTTTTCGTTGGTAATCGTTTTTGTGACTGAGATAAAATCGTAACCGTTTTTTCGTGGATTTTTTTCTTTTAATAACAGATTAATATTGATGTATAATTGCACACAACACAACAACAACATTACGCCAACTGCAAGCCCGGCATAACTAAAAAAACGGGATGCTTTATTACCGATTTTTAAAAAAGCAGCTATGGTTTTAAATGAAATATTTCTGTTTGATAAAACCATATTTATAAATGTAAAGTACTGTCAGCATTAAAAAATGGATTGTGTTGCAGGTCTGCAAGAATAATTCCTGCTCCTCTTTTATCGGCTTCTTCTTTTATAAGTAACATCGTTTTTTTTCTGTTTTCTTCATCCAGATGACTGAACGGTTCGTCTAAAATAATAAAATTAAATGGCTGCTGCAATGAACGGATAATTGCTATTCTTTGCTGCTCGCCATAACTGCATGTGTCTGCGTTTTGAGAAAGCTTGTTTGTAATGCCGAGCCTTTCTGCCATTTCATTTATTAATGAATTTTTATGATAAGGCGCTAGTGTTCTTTTAATATCTAAATTTTGTAAAACACTAAAATCTTTAAACAACCGAAGATCCTGAAAAACAATACTGAGCTGCATTGCACGTATATCGGCCAAATCAGGTGGAGCTATACTTTTCATACTTTTATTATCAAATAAAAGCGTCCCACTGTAGTCTTTCCGCATACCATATAAAAAATGGATGAGTGAAGTTTTTCCACTTCCACTTGGTGCAATGATTTCTATTTTCTGCCCTTCTTCAAATGATATTATTTTTTTCCACACTTCGGAATGATCTGTTTTTTCTTTTTCAAGAAAAGTAGGAACAATATTATTTAATGATATTTCCATAAATGCAGCAATAAAAAAGCC
>JBBRPX010000337.1:0-3154 GCA_038227505.1 Chitinophagales bacterium | reverse complement strand
TGCAATGGGCGATAAGATTACTGCAAAAGCCACTATGATAACCGCGGGAGTTCCTGTGGTACCAGGTGTTGAAGGTTTACTTGATAGCGTTGAACATGCAAAGTGGGCAGCAAAAGAAATTGGTTATCCTATTATAATGAAAGCCACTGCCGGTGGCGGTGGTAAAGGCATGAGGGTAGTTTGGAAGGAAGAAGATATTGAAAAGAATTTTGATAATGCCAAAACTGAAGCTGCGGCGTCTTTTAAAAATGATGGTTTATACATGGAGAAATATGTCGAAGAGCCTCGTCATATAGAAATACAGGTTGCGGGAGATCAGTATGGAAATGTTTGCCATTTAAGCGAGAGAGATTGCTCTATTCAACGCCGTCACCAAAAATTGGTAGAGGAATCACCATCACCATTTATGACAGACGAATTGCGTGAGCGTATGGGCGATGCAGCCATTAAAGCAGCTCAATCTATAAATTACGAAGGCGTAGGTACTGTAGAATTTTTGGTAGATAAACACCGTGATTTTTATTTCATGGAAATGAATACCAGAATACAGGTAGAGCATTGCGTAACAGAAGAAGTTATAAATTTTGATCTTATTAAAGAACAGATAAAAATAGCGGCAGGCGATAAAGTGAGTGGTAAAAATTATTACCCACAAATGCATGCCATTGAATGCAGAATAAATGCTGAAGATCCTTACAATGATTTTCGCCCATCACCAGGAAAAATAACTGTTCTTCACCAGCCCGGTGGGCATGGTGTTAGAGTTGATAGCCATGTGTATGCAGGCTATGTAATTCCACCATATTACGACAGTATGATTGCAAAATTAATTACTGTTGCACGCACCCGTGAAGAAGCTATAAACACAATGTACAGAGCATTAAGTGAGTACGTAATTGAAGGGGTAAAAACAACCATTCCTTTTCATTTACAGTTAATGCAAAATGAAGATTTTAGAAGTGGAAATTTTACAACAAAGTTTTTAGAAGGTTTTACAATGAAGTAGTGTCTCAACAAGGTTTGAACCACAAAGAACACAAAGGAAAAAAACACAAGGTTCACAAAGACAAAATATTTACTTGGGCACTTAACTAAAATGAGGTGCCCTTTTTTTACCCCTTGTTCTCCCTCTTTACTTTTTGTTCTCTTTGCATTTAATCCCTTTTTATCCCTTTCAAAATTCTTTGTTCTCTTAGCTTAATAATCTTCTTAGTGTTCTTCAAGAAAACCAATTGCGAACTTTGTGTTTGAATTATCTAACTATGTATTCCAATAAAGAGATAGAACAATACTACGACCTTAGCCAGACACATTACAAACGTGTGTGGGATCTTAAGCGCAGCCGTTCTTTGCATTATGGATATTGGGATAGCACCACAAAAACCTTCCACGAAGCCTTACTAAATATCAACAAAATTCTTGCTTCAAAAGCAGATATCAAAAAAGAAAATAAAATACTAGATGCTGGTTGTGGTATTGGCGGTTCTTCCTTGTGGCTCGCAAAAAATATTGGTTGTAACGTAACAGGCATAAGCCTCAGCGCCAAACAGGTTGAAACTGCAAACGACCTTGCAAAAAACGAAAGTTTACAAAAACTTGCCATTTTTGAACAACAGGATTTTACTGCCACAAAATATGATGCAGAAAGTTTTGATATTATTTGGGCAATTGAAAGTGTATGCCATGCAAATGATAAAAGTAAATTTATTAACGAAGCATATCGGTTATTAAAAAAAGGCGGCAGATTAATCTTAGCAGACTTTTTTAAACAAGAAAATCTTGTAGGCAACGATGCTGCAATCATTAAAGAATGGGCAAACGGTTGGGCTATTGATGATTTTGCAACGATCGAAAAATTTACACAACAACTTACAACTGCTGGTTTCATAAATACGAATATTGAAGATGCAACAGCGAAAATAATTCCTTCTGCCAAAAGATTATACCGTGCATATTTCCCGGGAGTTATTGGCGGATTTCTATACAAACTCTTCAACCCCAAACCAACCATTTACGGCAAAAAAAATATTGATACCGCTTATCTACAATACAAAGCATTGAAGAAAAATTTGTGGACGTATAATATTGTGTTGGCTGTGAAAAAGAATTAGAAGCATGAACATTGAAACTTCACTAAACATTTGTATCCTGCTGTTCGCTATACCTGCGCTTTGCTCCGGTGCCGCTTCCATCAGGGCTATGCTCAGCAGAAGAACTTTTTTCAACTTTTATCTATGATGTTTGATTATTATTTATTTTGAAAATCACTAAACTAAAACTTCAACTCAAATAAACTAATATCTGCATTATGATAATGTGCAGGCAAGCCAACTGTATTTTTAAGCCTCGTCAATTCTAAAAAAGTAAAGCCGCATTTTTCATAATGAGCAATCAACTTTTCATTTAAACCAACAGTATCCAATCTTATAAATTCCTTATCATTTAAAATGGCATATTTTTTTGCCCATTCTACAATATCCATTACAAAATTTCTACCTCTAAAATTATTATTTGTTGCTATTCTGTGGATATAAATGGAGGGGTCAATATTTCTTTCTTCCCAAATTAAAGGGTCGGTAAATGTCGTTGCCCACACACAGGCAATCTTTCCATCAATAATTAATTTCCACTGATTATTTTCTGCTATTTCACCAGCCACCATTTCCCTGTCAAACTCCGGCCAGTGAAGTTTATATCTTTCCTTTTGGTATTTAGTGGCAGCGTCGTATAGGTTAAAAATCTCATCAATATCTTCTTTTACACAATTTATAATGTTCATGTTCCTACAAATTTTCTAATAAAAATACTCAACCAAAAGCAATTCCATTCCGATAATAGAAAACAAATCTGTAGACTTATAGAAAAAAATACTTTTACACCAGCTGCAACTTAAATTTGCAAAGTATTTAAAGAATCTCATTACAATCATATTCACTTTTGGAACAGAACATTTTATTAAAAGCCTACACGCATATTTGCCAGGCAAAAGCAATGGCAGCTATTTACGAAGCAAACCGCAGCATTTGTAAATACGTACACAGCACAAGTCGTGGACACGAAGCCATACAACTTGCCACCGCTTATAATTTATTACCCTGCGATTATGTGAGCCCGTACTATAGAGACGAAAGCATGATGCTTGGAATGGGTTTTT
>JBBRPX010000336.1:0-3158 GCA_038227505.1 Chitinophagales bacterium | reverse complement strand
GGGTGAAGTGCGATGTGCTATTTGCTCTATAGGTTGCTGTTGAAAGTTATCTGGCGGTAGCCAATTTTCTTCAGCAACTACAAAACGTTCAAAGAAACTCCATGTTTTTCTAGCAAGTTTTTGAAGAAAAATATTTTGATCATTGGTAAGTATGGTAACCTGTTTTTCTAAAGGTTTACTCGCAAACCATGTAACAAAGGGAGCAATAAGCCAAGCTAAAAGTACAGGTAAAGCTACCCACAACTTATTAGGAGAATAGATTGCTAAAAATGTAAATGCAATTATTACAAGCACTGGCTCTATCCACATAGTTGTGTACGAGACGCGTAAACTGGATGGGTTTGCACGTTTAAAATGAGAACTGGGATTCCATTGCAGCAAGTTTTTCTTGGTGATGCACATTCTCCACAGTGTGCGAATGATAGCCCGGAAGTTTGAATATCCTTCATAGGGAAGGCAAATAAGTGAGAAAAAAGTTTTAATAGTTATGTCCTTGAGATTTTGCAAGGAATTTATAATGTGGTAAATAAGTACAACATCTTTTGGCTTCCTCAGGGTATCCCAAAGTGAAGCGATGAAGATGGGGAAAACAATAATTCCTGAAACTGCAATCGTCCAGAATAAAACAGATGGAAGAAAAAGCCAGGCTATTAACAATAATAAGGTTAGTGCAATTGGCACAAGACTCCGCCTCATATTGTCAAATATTTTCCAACGAGATAATGCGGAGAGTGCGTTTTTGTGTAAATGTTTATCTACACCAGTTACCCAAGGTAACATCCATGAAAAAATCTGCCAATCGCCACGTATCCAGCGCAGCCGCATTTTCATATCTGCCCTGTAAGTTGTTGGGTATTTCTCAAACAATTGAACATTGCTTAATAATCCCGAACGGATGTAGCAACCTTCTAATAAATCGTGACTAAGAATACAATTTTCTAAAAACGTACCATCTAACACTTGCTGAAATACGTCCACATCATAAATACCTTTTCCTATATATGAACCCTCCTCAAATAAATCCTGATAAACATCTGATGAAGCCCGTGTATATGGATCTATGCCAGGTTCATTGCCATGCATTCTGGTATATCTAGAACCAGTTATGTCTGGTAAACTAACCGTAATTCTTGGCTGCAATATGCCATATCCTTTTGTTACCCGTTTCTTTTTTTCATCATACCACGCATGGTTTAATGGATGGGCCATAGTTCCAATAAGCTTCCATGCAGAATTAAGTGGCAACTGCGTGTCTTCATCTAAAGTAATTACATATTTTATTCTTTGAAAAATAGATTGATTACCTATAATTAATGAAAAATGTTCTTTCGTAATCCCCCTTAACAAGGAATTTAAATCTGACAATTTACCCCGTTTTCTCTCGTAACCCATCCATACATTTTCATGTTGGTTCCATTTGCGGGGGCGGTGAAAAAGAAAAAACAAATCATTTTTTTCTCTTTGATATTTTTTATTTAATGCTTCAATGCCATTCTGAACCGTTTTTAAAAGAATTTGATCATTAGGAAGGTTTTCCTGTGAAGCATCGGTAAAGTCTGTTAATAAGCCATAATGTAAATGCTCTTTCCTATTTGCCAAAAATCGTACTTCCAGCGCTTCCACTAAATTTTCTATTTCAGTAACAGTTGTAAGCATTGCCGGAATCACAATCATTGTACTAGCTGATTGCGGTATTATTTCCGAATAATCCATTCGTGGCAAAAGATCTGGCTTAACCATTAAAGTGGCAAAAAAATTAACAACGGAAATGGCAAGTTGGCTGGCACATAAAATTGTAAGACCACTCACTAAAAGCAGCAGCCATATATTTTGTGTTTCTGTTTGTAGTTTAATAAAAATTCCAGCACTTAAGCCTATTGTTATTAATATAATAAAAAATAGATAAAAAGGGAATGCATTTTTTTTAATACCGCGCAACAGTTTTCGTATATCAGGCTCTTGCACTTTTGCTGCTAGTTTTGTTTGAGCCACCCCCTCGCCTACCAAGTAGTAGCCAACATGCACTTCTCTCTGATTTGCAGTTAGTAACGTTGTATTATCTAGCGACAATTGAATAGCAATTCTTGCAATATCTTCCTCACTTAAATTGCTTTTTTTTGAAATGTTTTCTACAACATGTCTGTAACGGTCACGCGTTTCAAAATCCATTTGTCCATAAATGCCACCATTATCATGCAACAATATTTCCTCAACAATACTATGCGTTTCTACAAATTTTCGCCAATCCATGGCGCCCAATAACCGAAGACTTCCAATACTGTTGCTAATTGATACTTGGTCTGCTGCTTGTTTTTGATTTTCAGCATTTACCAATTCGGTACCCGTTAACCCGCTTCCAGATAATTGCTGTTCTATCCAGTTTAGCACCAAAGCCAAATTTGGGCCTTTGCCACGTAATTGGCGTGTTAATTCAGATACGAATGCACTTACAATCGGGGGATTGGATCTAGCCATATCAGCTATTACCAATATCAGATTTTTAGGTTCCTTTTCCGTAGTATTAATCATTTTTTCAGCCCAATAATCAGCAAGGTTTCTATCAACTTTATCAATTGCAATACGAGCAGAAACACGACGGATATTTTCAATTAATGCCAAGCGAAGCATAATAGGAATAGACCACAATTCGCCCAATTTTAAATTGGCAATTGTTTGATATGCCTTTATAAAACAACCAAGGTTTTCGATATTTATTCTTCCATCGCTGTGAGAAATTATTTGAAGAACAATATCATAACTGCGGGTAATCCCTGAAGATGTTCCATTTAATAGTTGTGGTAAATTTTCACTATAATTTTTAGGAAAATGTGTTTTAGCGATTCGTATATGTTCTTCTAGTAGATAGAAATTATCTATCAGCCATTCGCCTGCAGGGGTAACTTGGTAATTTCTTTTTATAGAATCGGTAAGGAGTTTGCGTACTTCTTGCAAAGTATTTTCATTATCATCTAATCTTTTAAGTAAATGATCCTTTGCTGGATTTATGCTTAAAATATGTTTGGCTGCTAATGTTTTACCGAAATGTTCCATTTGATCGGAACTAAATAGTTCTTCCCTCAGCGGCTCTTCATTTAAATAATTAAGCTTAGTATCACTTACCTGAAAAATATTTCTCATATTAGATATGAGCTCATGTG
>JBBRPX010000335.1:0-3165 GCA_038227505.1 Chitinophagales bacterium | reverse complement strand
GTGTGCAATTACAACCGATGTTCTGTTTTCCATTAAATTATTAATGGCATCCTGCACGAGTCTTTCACTTTCTGTATCGAGAGATGAAGTAGCTTCATCTAAAATAAGTATGGGGGGATTTTTCAATACAGCTCTTGCTATGGTAAGCCTTTGTCTTTCGCCACCGCTTAATTTCATTCCACGATCACCAATATTTGTATCGTAACCGAACTCTTTCTTTTCTATAAACAAATGTGCATTGGCAATTTTTGCTGCGTTGGTAATATCGTTGATATTGGCATTTTCCATGCCGAGTGCAATGTTGTTTGCAATGGTATCGTTAAACAATATCGGCTCCTGCGTTACAATGCTCATTAAGCTTCGCAAAGAAAAAAGTGAGTACTCTTTTATGTTTACACCGTCTACTAATATTTCTCCGCCACTTACATCATGAAACCTTGGTATCAAATCTGCGAGTGTTGATTTTCCTGCACCACTGCTGCCAACGAGTGCAACTGTTTTTCCCTTCTCTACTTTAAAACTAATGTCTTTTAAAATAGCCACGTCATCGTAATAAAAACTTACCTTTTTAAATTCTATGCTCTCCCTAAAATCAGTAATTTTTAATCCTGTAGGGTTTTCGTTTACAGTTATAGGAGCTTTTAAAACTTCCTGTATTCTTTCAATGGCTGCGGTACCTCTTTGCAAATTACTTATCGCACCGGATATGCTTTTTGCAGGATCAATAATGTTGAAGAATAATGCCATATAGGCGAGAAACATTGCACCATTTAATTCAGGATATTGGTGTCCCAATACCTTGCCACCACCATACCATAATATCGCCGTAAACATGATTACACCCAACACCTCACTCATAGGAGAAGCAAGACTTTGGCGGTAACCAACACTGTTGCTCAGCTTTAGCAGATTATTGCTATTATCGAAAAACTTTTTACGAACAGCGTTTTCCACATTAAAGGCTTTAATCACTCTTAATCCCCCTAAAGTTTCATCTAAAATAGAAATTGATTCACCATTTTTTTGAGCGATGAGGCCCGATGGCTTTTTAAGCGAACGCCCCACTCTTCCAATAAAAAAACCCATAATTGGAATGAAGAATAAGATGATAATAGTGAGTTCCGCATTGATGGTAAACAACACTACTAAATTTATAATTATTTGCAGCGGGTCTTTCACCCAACCTTCTAAAGCACCTAAAACAGACCCTTCTACCTGGCCCACATCGTTTGTCATACGGCTCATTAAATCGCCTTTGCGCTGTTCGGTAAAATAACCAATTGGCAGACTCAACACCTTGTTAAAAATGTCTATCCTAAACCTTGTGGCTACTTTGTTTTTTACCGGTAACAATGACCTGGAAGCGAGGTATAAAAACGTATTCTTTAAAATGATACTTGCTATAATTAACAAACAAACCATCGCCAATGTATGCAATTGATCACCGTTGTTTACAAGTTCTCCTACTTTTTCTTTTAACCAGCCGAAGGGCGAAAACCCGGTTGACTTTACAACTTTTGTTGTGGCATTTTCCTTGTCAAACAAAACCTGCAAAAATGGAAACAGCATACCCAGCGAAGCAACACCAAATATGATAGAAAGTATAGTGCAGATAATGTAGGAGACGATAGAAAGTTTGTAATCTTTTAAATATGCAAAAACGAGTGAATATTTTCTCATTGTATAAATAACGTTCGGGAAACCGCAAAGTAACTAATTTTACAGTTATTAAATAGGCAAAATTATGTTAGAAGGTAAAAGACAAAAACAGGTGGCAGCGGTGTTGGAGAAGGATTTGAATGAGATATTTCAGCGTATGGGATTAACGATGATAGACGGTGGAATGATATCTATTGCGGCCGTAAAAATTACGCCTGATCTTTTTGATGCAAGAATTTATCTTAGCTTTTTTCAGGTAAAAGATGCAGTAAGCACCTTAAATAAAATACAGGAACAAGCTTGGGAAATAAAAAAAGAGTTAACAGCAAGGGTAAGGCACCAACTACGCAGCATGCCACAACTTACTTTTTACATAGATGATACGCTGGATTATGTAGATAAAATGGAAGTGCTTTTTAAAGAAATAAAAAAGCAGGATGATGCAAATACCCCTAACCCATCTGCTAAAAATATTACTGAAGAAGAAGGTTAACCCAAACGAACTTTTGTTATGTATTTTTCTTTTGCATGGCGTTATTTTAAAGCAAAAAAATCTGCAAACGCCATTAATATTATTGCGTGGGTTACCACTATTGTAATTGCATTTGCTACCTGCTGCCAATTGCTGGTATTGAGTGTGTTTAATGGTTTTGAAGGTTTAGTGAAATCGTTATACTCCTCTTTTTATAGTGACCTAAAAGTTATTCCGGCAACCGGGAAAACATTCACGCTTACTGCCGCACAAATAAATTCCATCAACAAACTTCCTTTTAATGCCGGCATGAGTTTAATTGCCGAAGAAAAAGCTTTGCTACAAAATGGAGAATCGCAAACAGTTGTTTCATTAAAAGGTGTAGATGAACATTATAAGAATATTAGCGGCGTAATTGCAAAAATATCGAATGGTAATTTTGACATTGGAACCATTGACACACCAAAAATAGTTGTCGGTTATGGCATACAAAATGCAGCGTCCATTAATTTAAGCGAAGCGTTCCCTGCATCGGTTGTCACGCTTATTTTACCAAAAAAAAGCAACACCGCAGATGCTGCAGATGCCATGAGTGAGGGCAATGCAAGGGCTGCGGGCGTATTCTCCATACAGCAGGAAATTGACAACCAATACGCAATTACCAATATTGATTTTGTAAAACAACAAATGGGTTTTGGGCAAGATGAATACTCAGCTGCAGAAATAAAACTAAAAGATAAAGTTGCTGTTGAAGATGCACAAATGGCTCTGCAAAATATACTGGGGAAAGGATTTGAAGTGAAAAATCGGTACCAACAAAATGCTAATTTATACAGCACCATGCAGCTTGAGAAATGGGCAATTTATGCTGTGCTTACCCTCATATTAATCATTGCAGCATTTAATATGGTGAGTGCACTTACTATGCTTGTATTAGAAAAAAGAAAAGACATCAGTATTCTCAGAAGCATGGGGACTACCAAAGTTGGTATAAGAAAAATATTTTTGGCAGAAGGTTTGTTGCTGGGTGTTAT
>JBBRPX010000334.1:0-3165 GCA_038227505.1 Chitinophagales bacterium | reverse complement strand
TATTAAAACAATCTTGAAAACGGATGTCAAAGGAAAACGGTCAGCCAATTAGTAAACGGTCTGCTCGCTTGCACCTTACGGACAGGGCTTGCCGAAGTACGGGAATTAGTATTCCGTCCGCCCACAACCACTGCTGATTGAAAAACTAAAGTTGAAGATAACAACTAACAGCTAAATTGAAAAACGTCAAGCTGGATATGAAGCACAATAGAATTACAAAAAGCTGAAGATAACTTCCATCAGCCCGTATTTTGGCAAACCCCCTGTTGTACGTTCGCCCTTTCTCCTCGGTCATCTACAATGTGTGTCTGTGTCGCACCGCAGAGTGTTGCCTGTGTGTAGGAACAAGGCAGGCTCTTTTGCAAGGTTAGCTTTTGTGTGTTGGCTTTGTGCGCCTTGCAAATGTGCCTGACTTGGTGCCTTGGCTATTGGATGCTTTGTATTTTGTACTACATACTAATTGTCAAACAAAATTAATCTATATAAGTTATTGTTTTGATGGAAAAGTAAATAGTAATAAATATTACATTATTTGTCTTTTCATTATTAATGCCCAATATATCCAGGTAGCAAAACTCATTGCTAAAGCGATCCATGGACTGAAAAAGGCTACTATAAATATAAGTAAATTGAACAAAAACCCTTTTTGTTGTCCTCTTCTGATCTGTTTGATTTTAATTTCCGGAATGTCTTTGTCTATCAACGTTTTTTTACGGGTCGCAACAAACATCAGAAGATTAAAGGCAATGCTGATTAAAATAAAATACCCCGTGTAAAAAAGTATGGCTGTGTCCTTGGCGGGTGTATTAATAAATGCTCCTAAAGTTTTGGTAGGAAAAGGAACAAGTGCTACCACTAAAAGCAGTAATCCATTTGCAAGCATAAGATTTACACTCGTTCGCCTGAGAATTTTGAAAATACTATGGTGTGCAATCCACATTAATAACAATGTAGCAAAACTATTAAAATAGGCAAGATATAAAGTCCATAGTGAGAAGATAGAATTCAGCAATCCTTCATTTGTTTCAGGCGTATTTTTGGGTACAGTTATTTCGATAGCCAACAACGTAATGGCTACGCCAAAAACACCATCACTAAACGCTTCAAGCCGTGCTGTTTCTTTATCTGCTTTTTCTATTGGTTCTTTCATATCCATTGCCGTAAACAGTATAATTGTTATGTATTTATCCTGAGCCACTGTAGCACCAAACCTAGATTCAGCGTTCCCTTTATTCTGCTAAATCAGTTCCTAATTATTCAGCAAAAAATGGGGCAGCAAACGGGTTGTCAACAAGCCAAAGCCAAACTCCGTCATTGTTCCTGCGCATCATATTGGCAGATGCTCCTTTCATATTGATAAGATTGCCTTGCAGATCTGTTGCTGTCAATGTCCACTTGTCCAACCAATACATCATGTCGTTTCCAACTGGCGAAATTTTATGTTCATAGACTTTAATGTCGGGTTTCATATTACAAAGATTAGCAACCAATTTTTCTATGTTGGCAAGCCCGTTAATTGCATTCCCATCCTTGTCTATATATATTGCTTCGGGGTCAAAGCATGTCATAGCATTGTTCAAATCGCCATTCCTAACGCAATTTAAAAAGTATTCGTCCGCCCCGTCGGGGTCTTTCCTGTCAAAATTTTGTGTCATGTTTTTTATATTTATTGCTAATGGTTTTAAAGTTTTACGAAGTCCTAAAGGAATACTTTTTTGCACGCAAACTAATAAAAATTGATGGTGTTTGGGTCAGTAAAAAAGCATGGTAAAAATAGTAAAGCACATTTATGCTACCATTGTTTTGAAGCATGCAAATAAGAAATATGCAGCAATACTTTAAGCTGTTCGTTTTCCTCTTTGTTGCGTGCGCCATATATCAAATAATTCGTAGTGCCTGCTATATGCATTTTTGCAAGGGGGTGTTGCTCTCCCCATTTTTTCTGATAAACAATTTCGCCAATCTCCGGCGGCAAAACGGTATGCAGGCTGCGGCTTTCATGCTCGTGAATGTGGCCAAATTCATTGTCTATAACAAACTGTTCAGACGGCCCCCGCAAATGGGCGTACTCCGGCAGAAAAAAAGCACGGTAACCGCCATCGCCGGAAATATGGCTATGTCCTATTTCAATACCGGCAAATGTTTTTATATAACTAAATAAGTCTTCTTCCCACTCATTACTGTCGGGAAACTGGCTTACCTGGCGGTTTGGCGCAGGGCCAAAGGTTTCCGGACGGGCATCTTTACGCTCATTAAAATTATTTACTTGTTTTGTTAGCTTTTGCTTTTGAGTAAGATCGTTTTGTATTTCCATTGTTGTTTATGTATTCGTTTGTATTGTTATTAAATAGTCGCTTTTGTTTTTATGATAAAATTATTACATGATAATAAAAGCTATTTTACTTCCAATACCAACTTGCCAATTATTCCACCAGCGACCACCAAGTCCTGCGCTGCTGCGGCTTGTGTAAACGGAATTACTTTGGCAACCTGGCTTTTTATTTTTTCACTCTCTACTAATTTTACTCCATATTCTAATTTTATAAATGATGGTTTTGAAAAAATAAACTGTGAATGAATTTCAAACTCTTTTGCTTTTTCTACATTTGGCGGCATTACAGTGCTTAATAAAATGCCGCCTTTTTTTACGATGGCAAAAGATTTTTGTTGTGTTTCGCCGCCTACTAAATCAACGACCACATCTGCATCATTCACTAAAGTAGAAAAGTCCTGCGTTTTATAATCAATGGTTTCATCGGCTCCTAATTTTTTCAGCAATTCAATTCCATCTCCTGAAGCAGTGCCGATTACATAACCGCCCAAGCTTTTAGCCATTTGCACTAAAATGGTACCTACGCCACCTGCAGCACCATGAACTAATATTTTTTGCCCTGCTTGCAAATTGGCAGCTTCAATTAAAATTGAATAAGCGGTTGTAAGGGGAATGGCCAATGATGCGGCTTCGTTGAAATTTGTATTCGATGGTTTTTTTGCAACAATCATTTCATTAAGCGCAATGTATTCGGCATAACTCCCGCTCATGGTGGTTGCAAAAACTTCATCACCAACTGCAAAACGATTAGTGTTTTCACCAATGCCTTCCACCACTCCGGCAACATCTAAACCTGGAATAAAAGGAAGAGGAACGGGCATTGCATGTTGCAT
>JBBRPX010000333.1:0-3168 GCA_038227505.1 Chitinophagales bacterium | reverse complement strand
TAATGAATAAAAAAAGTGCTTTTATTGCAATAGTAAAATAACCAAGAAAAGTGGCTTTATTAAAGATATTCAGCGTTCTAAATGATATGATTTGGTAAGTAATTTATTGGCTGTGAACGCTTAAAAAAAATTATTTTAAGAGAAGAATATACAGAAGAGAAGCAGACCTACACTCAACTTACACTAAAATATAATCGCTCCAAAAAGACCATTCAGCGTAAACTAAATGCGGTAGTTAGTAAATCCCAAAAAACTTTCCAAATAAAGCAAATGTGTAATTTTCATCAAGTAGCCATTGTAAGAAGATATTTAACAAAGCAACCGAAAATGCATGATGAAACGGCAGGTTGGCTTACACAGGATGAGAATAGCTAATATTTTAAAATATAAAACAATATGTTCTACTAAAAGATTGAGTTAAATGTATTAAAAAATTAAATAATTTTTTAATACTTCGGCTTCATTTTGAAAATTTAACTCAGTACCGCAATGACAGGATTATTACCTTAAAAAAGTCAACTAATTTTAGGACGACTTAATAAAAAAAAATTAGAATTATTCTGCACCAAAAAATATTACTACAATTTAAACTTAATTGTAAAAAAAAATAACAATAACAAGATATTAACAGTAAGTTGCAGAACAAAAGCTCGGAATAATGAAATGCTGTAACATTTCGTTTTAAACTGTAATAAACGGTTTTGGGTATTTGGGTCACGATATGCTTGTATTTTCTAACGATAAAACCCACATATGAAAAAAAATGTACTGCACGGTCAACCAAAGATGTCATGGATGATTCCAAAAACAATCTTTGTTTTGAAGCTTGTTATTATTATCTTATTCGCTACTAGTTTGCAGGTAAAAGCTAACCCAGATAAAGGGCAGCGATTTAACATGAATTTGAGGCAAACGGAAATCAGGCAGGTATTGAAATACAAAACAGATTTTTCGCTGCAAAATCTATCTATTTCCAAATCTTTCGACCAATTATTTACTAGTAGTAATCTTATTTACAATCTGCTAGATAATAATGAAGTGACCGTTTTTTCGACCAATAAAGCAGCGAACGACAAAATTAAAGTTACTGGAAGAGTAACCGGGGCAAACGGCGAGGCTATTGCTGGTGCTTCAGTACAACAAAAAGGAAGTGGCATCGGTGCATCTACCGATAACAGTGGTAACTATACCTTAATAGTTAACAACGACGCAACCTTGCTAATAACAAGTATTGGTTACGAACCGCAGGAAGTGAAAGTTAGTGGTCGTTCGGTTATTGATATTAAGCTAGTTGTATCATTTAAAGAGGCTGAAGAAGTGGTGGTTATAGGTTATGGTACAGCTAATAAAAGAGATTTAACAGGGTCTATTGTAAAAATATCCGGCAAAGATATTGCAGATAAACCCAATACAAACCCTGTGGCATCATTGCAGGGAAGGGTTGCAGGGCTTTCTGTTGTGAATAACGGAACGCCAGGTAGTGCGCCTGATATCAGGAGAAGAGGAACTGTAAGTATTGGTCAGGTGCATCCACTTTATGTTGTTGATGGTATTTTTAATGATAATATCGACTATCTTAATGCAAACGATATTGAATCCATAGAAATTTTAAAAGACCCATCTTCTTTAGCCATCTTTGGTGTTAAAGGCGCAACTGGTGTTATTGCCATTACTACTAAAAAAGCAAAAGTAGGTCAAGTGACGGTTAATTTTAATACAACGTATGGGTTTAAAAAACTTGTAGATAAAATTAAACTCGCCAATTCTGATCAATTTAATTTGCTGTTTGCCGAGGAAAATGCAAATAATGGTGTTGCTACACCTAATTACTCTGCTTTAACAGCTAATACAGACTGGATAAATGCCGTTACTAGAACAGGAAAATTTAATACTAATAATTTAAGTATTTCTGGAGCTACAGAAAAAAATAGATTTAATTTAGGATTTGGGTACATCGCAGATGAAGGCATCATAAAGCATGAAAAATTAGAAAGAATGACGCTATCATTCAGCGATGAGTTTAAACTAAATAAAGCCATAAAAATTGGGGTAACTCTTAACGCATCAAGGCAAAATAACCCATTTGGTGCAGGTGGTGTTCTAGATAATGCAAGAAAAACAATGCCGCAGATTAGTGCTGACACAAAAAACTTCCGTGTGGCAAATCCTTATGGTGGCGACAGTTTAAATGCCGACATATATTCGGGTTTAAATGTGGCTTTGCAAAATTCAGGTGTTATCAATCCTTTGTTAGAAATTGAAAATACTTGGAACAAACAAGTAAATATAGAAAACAGAACTGTGGGTAGTGTTTATGGAGAAGTTAATTTTCTTAAATATTTTACTTTTAGGTCTACCTTTTATGCTGATATAAGTAATGTAAATAACAGGCAATATTCACCACTTTATTATGCTTATAGGCCTCAGGATACAATTGGTAGCCCTAAGAAGGACTCAGCTTACCTGTACAATTCAAAAACACAGTTAAGCGAAGATGATAACACCTATAGAAAGTTTCAGCAAGATCACATTTTAACTTTCAAAAAAAGTTTTGGAGATCATAACTTAACTGCCACTGCAGGTATTACTACTTATTACTTCAGCAATTTTAATCGAAATGGTCTAGCAAAGCCTTTTTCTAATGGTAATGCTTTACCAATACCAGATGATAAAAGGTTTTGGTATATAAGTACCCAGTTTAATGACCCCGCTACCACCTTAGCAAGTTCCAGCCAAAGTGAGTATGCGACAGCTTCTGTATTAGGAAGGCTATTGTATAATTATAGAGGAAAATATTTTTTAAATGCTTCTTTAAGAGATGATGGGTCTTCGCAGATACCAACTAAAAACCGCCACCAAAAATTTTGGGCGCTTGGAACTGCATGGGATATATCAAAAGAAAAATTCATGCAACCTATAAGAGGTATCAACTTTCTTAAATTAAAAGCATCTATTGGCGTATTGGGTAATCAAACCGCTTCTTACTTAGATGGCAATCCAATTAATTATCCTTTCTATCCAAACTTGAATACAGGAACTTCAGCGGTCTTTGGCACTACTTCTTATTTTGCAGCTGTTAATGCCTATGAACCAAGTCCTGATTTAAAATGGGAAACCGTTCAAGCACAGGAAGTAGGAGTTGAATTAAATGCGTTTAACAATCATTTA
>JBBRPX010000332.1:0-3175 GCA_038227505.1 Chitinophagales bacterium | reverse complement strand
ATGTTTTTATAACTTATTGATTATCAATAAGTTATAACCCTTTTTTATATATAATATATTCTTACCTTATTTTTTCATTTATGAAAAAAGTAAGGCTTTTTCATATTTTTTTATAAAAGAAGTGGCTACTTAAACATAATTCGAGTAGCCATTTTTAATGTTTTAGATGTATTTTTTGCTACTATATAATGTAAAAAGTACATCCAAATCAGATGTACTTTTTACATTGATTTGATGTACTTTTACTTTACATGTTGTTTATTGTACCAAGATATATGCGTTCCTTTTTTCTGTTTATGTACTTTGTTGCATAGTGATACATGGTGTTTCTCCTGGTTTCAACTTTTAGCGACCATCCCCTATTTGCTAAGTATAGTATTTGTTCCTGTTTGGTCATTAAAGCACCATATTCAGTTTCGTCAAAATGTCCTGCTATCCTAAATTTCTTAGGAACTACATCATCTGATACTTGATTAGTAGGCACAACTTTTGGTTTAGTAGGCACAACTTTTTTAGTAGGCACAACCTTTGGCTCTGTATATACTATTTTTTGAGGAGTAGGCACAACATTTACCATAGGCTCTATTCCTTTGCCCTTAAAGTCGAAATCTCTTGGTAGTGTAACTTTGCTAACCATTGGCTCTTTCTTAGCCTTATTTGGCTTAATTTCGACCTTATCTTTAGCTGATTTACTTATTTTGCTTACAGGTTCATTGATTTTTTCTAATTTAACTTTTTTCAAAGAATTAGAAATAGGTATATCAATACCATTGTTAAGTCCATCGAGTTTCTTAAACTCGAAACCTCCTAATAAGTCTTTCTTAGCCATTTTATTGGAGTTTTATGTTATATCCTGCACCTGTTAATACCTTCGTTTCTCTCGCAGAAATCCATGTTTTTGCTAAGTCAATGTACTCTTTACCAACAACCGAGCGAGGGCTATTTATTGCGGTGGGAATACCTGAATAACTATCTTCAACAACCTTGATACTATGAGGTATTTTTTGCTGTAAAATCATTCCCATATCAGAACTTTTATTAACACTTGCTAATAATTGATTACTGATATTTGTACGTTTTTGATACTTAGTAAAAAGTACAACCTTTGGCTTATTTTTGAAACTTTTAGCCACATCTTTATCTTTCCACGAATCAAGTACAGACATAAGAACTTTAATCCCCGTCATACTTCCTTTACTGAAATCAGTTACAATCATAAGTATATCGCTGGCATATATTGAGTTCGCAGTATCAAGTCCCAAATATGGAGGTGTATCTATAATTATGTGATGATAATAAGGTCTTAATTGATTTACGATATGGTCAAGTATCCTTGAATTATCCAAACCATTTGTACGAGCATAAGCAAATACATTGTTTGGGATAAAGTCAAAAAACTTGCCTTTTTGTATAGCTTTTCGAGGGTCTAAATTAATGTTTTGCATGAGCGATGCTGTGGTCAATATCTTTGCATCATCTTCATACTCCAATCCGATTGAGTTGGTTACATTGCCCTGCGCATCCGTATCTATGACAAGGACTTTTTGCCCTAAATTCTGTATAGCTGACGCTAAATTGATTGTGGTAGTAGTCTTTCCGACACCGCCTTTAAAATTGATAATTCCTGTTACCATTATATTATTTTGTTTAAATTGTTGTGCCTACATTTATATTTTATTGTTGTGCCTACATTTACGTTTTGTTGTGCCTACATTATGGGGATGTCGTTGTGCCTACATTTACGTTTTGTTGTGCCTACAATTATATTTTTATGTTGTGCCTACACAATATTACAAAATTGTAGGCACAACTGCAAATTTATTTTATTGTAGGCACAACAAAGTATAATTGTAGGCACAAAAAAAGGAATGAGTCCCCCCATTCCTTAGATGATATATAGTTCATATTAATAGTTCGTATTAACTATCCTTAGCAAAGGCATCAATCATATCCTTTGTAAGTTTAGTACCTAAACCCGCTGAATTTTCATAGTACGCAGCTCTTATAATCCAACCATCTACAATCATTCTGTTAATTAAATCTAATGCGTGCTTAATGTCATGGACTTTATACACCATGTACTTATTTTTTGTAATGCTATCAGGAGCATCAGCGTAAAATTTAACTCTTTCGTTAGCTTCCATCTTTTTTAATATGAACTATATTAATACGAACTATCATGCTCATAATAAGTAGCTCTTTGATTTTGAGAATTAATGGGTTTATACTGTGTTTAAATCGCTTTTTTTAATTCTCTCGTGTTCTCTAACATTTCATTATTCAAACTTTCTAAACTACTCATTAATTCATTTTTTTTCTTTATAAAATCAAGATGCTTTTGTTCATCTATAATCTCTTCTTTCGATTGTTCCACCCTGTATGTTATGCTTATAACGTATTCTTTTGCTTTCTTTAACTCGGAATCGTAGCCCTTGAAAAAATAGTTTGGATTAAGTAAGTAAATGCCAGTATCTTCCCTTACTAATAAATTCATTTTCGTTAATCTCCAAATAGCATTGTTTATTACCGCAACTTCTTTCTTTTTATCATCACTTGAAATATCAGCCGCTATCTTTTCCTTAATAGATTTATTTAATACTATTTTTCCTGTATTCCATTCTGACATTTTCCAAAGAACAAACAATATTTTAAAATCGTCGGCTCTTGTTATGTTCAAATAACCCTTCATATCTTCAAGAAATACACGCATAAAACTGTCTTTTCCAGACACAATTTTATAGACATCCATTTCTTGTTTAATAACTTCACCATCATTCGTAATTATGGTTTTTACCTGTGTTTGTATTACTCTTTTTGTTTCCATTTATTATAATCATTAGAAGTGAATTAGATACATCAAATTTAATTATAAATACTTACAAATCAAAATTTTATTTATAATCAAATTTAATTATAAATATGCTCAAATGAGTAGATAAAAATATAAAAATATCAATATTGATTATAAAATGCCCCAAATGAGTAGATAAAATGCCCCAAATGAGTAGATAAAATGCCCCAAATGAGTAGATAAATGTTTTTATAACTTATTGATTATCAATAAGTTATAACCCTTTTTTATATATAATATATTCTTACCTTATTTTTTCATTTATGAAAAAAGTAAGGCTTTTTCATATTTTTTTATAAAAGAAGTGGCTACTTAAACATAATT
>JBBRPX010000331.1:0-3188 GCA_038227505.1 Chitinophagales bacterium | reverse complement strand
ACCATATTTACCCAATGCTTCATGAATGGTTGCTGCGGAGAATCTACTTAGTTCTTTTATCAAATCCATTTTAGTACATTATAAATGATAGGTGATGAATAATTGAACACTTAGTGCCCCTGCTCATCACTAATTAAAAAATACTATTCACAATCCTGGGCACCATGCATTGGTGGGCTTCGGCAAATTTTATTTCTTTTTTTCCAGATATTCTCCTTGCGTGATTCGCTCTTCTGCCCGCCAGCTCAGTATAATAATCTTTAAGGTATGTTTGAGCGCCCATGCAGTCCATGGCCGCTATTTTTTTTTCCATTACCGAACTTATATCTATAAAAGTATTAGGCACAAATCCGCAAAGTTCCGGTTGATGGGGTTCAAAAGAGTACCAAACAGGTGGGTCTATATTTTTAAAAGCACTTGGAACACCAGCACCACTGGATAGTAAACGTGCACGCTGGGTTGCCTGGAAAGCGAGTGGATGATCTGGATTGAAAGGGTCTTTCTCAGAATGCGTAAGGATTGTGGTAGGTTCGTAATCGCCGATCAAGTGGGTAAGCTGCTCTATCCTTTCCTCAGAAATTAGCATCGGGTAATCTCCCCAATTTAAAAACTGAATGGGTGTACCAAGAACATCTGCCGCTTTTTGAGCCTGTTCATGACGTATCTGTTTTACATTTTCTATACTTCGTTTTGGATCTTCCTTCCATAATTCCCCCGATTCTCCCCGCTCCCCATAGGAAAGGCAAACTACCAGGGTTTGCGCACCTTCTTCTATCGACTTTGCAATAGTACCCGCTGACCGCCAAACAAAATCACCAGAATGTGCACCTATGATTAAAAGTTTATTTTTCATGCTATTTAAAAAGATTTATTGATATTCCATGTCTTCCGGCATTGGAGTACCTTGTGTGTGAAATGATTCGATAGTTGGCAATCCCCACGCCTGCCCTTTTTTGCGTTCATCAACGGTCCAATATATGGTTTTATAGTCGGGATCAAGTATCAGTCGCGCAGTAGTATTAGCAACTTCAATACGGTTACCACCAGGTTCGTAGACATATAGAAAAAAGGTTTGTTGAATTGCGTGTTTATGAGGGCCTGTTTCGATTTTGATTCCGTTCTCTAAGCAAATATCTGCTGCAATCAGCACTTCTTCTCTACTGTTACAAGCGTACGTTACATGATGAAATCTCCCTTTCAATCCCAAATAGTCAATCGTTACGGCAAGGTCGTATGATTTTGAATTTACTGCAAACCAAACAGCCTTGGGGTTCATATCGGTTGGGTTATCTACAATCGATTCCGTTAACAGTCCGCCAAGGTTTTGCAAATGGAAATCCCTGAAGGCCCGGACATCATTTGAAAAAAGATTTAAATGATCCAGACGCCGAACATTGATTCCTTTTCCCGGAAATTTACTAACTGTATTTTTTAGGGCTGAACTATCATTTGGTCCTGATTTATATTTAACCGTTTCAAAATAAATTTCTGTTTTATGGCCATCGGGCGAATGGAAAAGATAGGCGGGGCCATGGCCTATGTTATCACTTAACCAACCTATGCCATAACCACTTTTTTTAATGGCTTCAACGCGCCGTTTTAGGGCTTCCTCACTTTTTGCTCTCCAAGCAAAATGTCCCATACCCGCATGTTTATGTTGGGTGAGTTTTAACGTGTGGTGTTCGTAGTCATCATATGCTCTCAGGTAAACTGAGCCATCATTTACTTCAGTAATACTCATGCCCATGATATCAGTGAAAAAGCGTGTACTTGCATCCAATTTTGGGGTCAATAACTCAACATGACCTAGATGTGCGATGTCCCAAATGATCTCATTCTTCATAAGCTACTTCTTTTTTTAACTGAATAAATAAGGTTGCCACTGCAGCAATAAACACAGGGATAGCAAAAAATGTAAAATTTAGAGCAACGCTAATGCCTTGGCTAATAAATATGCCCCCCAGAAATGGACCAATAATAGCACCTAATCTGCCAAAGCCAATGGCCCATCCAATTCCTGTACTCCGTATTTCTGTTTCATACAATTTGGCTGCAACAGCGTATAACCCAATAAAACCTCCTTGAATGCCAAAGCCAATCAGGCAAAATAACAGCAATAAGAAAAAGGGATCCCTAACGAATCCAAATACTATCATTAACACAGCTGTACCCATCAAGAAATAACAAATGATTTTTTTCAAGCCAAATTTTGCTGAAAGGTATCCCTGAAAAATAATCCCAAACAAAGCACCCATGTTAAAAAGGATACCTGCGTAAATGGCAAGGGAGGCCGACATACCTGAAATAGCTGCAAGTTTGGGAATCCAGCTAGTAAGAAAATATAAAGCAGCAAAACTTAGGAAGAACGACAGCCACAAAACAATAGTTGATTTTATTTTTTCATGATTGAATAATACAACCACCGAGGATTGCGGATATTTTATTTCCCTTATTGGCAGCACCGAAAGCGCTTTTTTATTCATAGATTTTAAAATACGATTGATTTTTACCAATGCATTTGCAGGCTGCTTGTTAAGTAAAAATTCAAGAGACTCATTTAGGAATAGAAAAGTAAAAGGGATGGTAAGCAGGGTGATAACACCTGTTGAAATAAAAAATATTTTCCATCCATATTGAGTGATTATGAAATTAGCAGTTAACCCAGAAAGAACGGCGCCCGCGGGATAACCTGCCATTACAAAACTCACCCAAAAACTTTTTGTTCTTTGTGGAGCATATTCTGCAGCAAGTGTTGAGGTGCAGGCCAGCATACTCCCAATTCCAAGACCAGTAAAAAACCGAAGTAATACCAATGTCGTTATTGATTGTGCAAAACCAGTACAGACTGATGCTATGCCCATCCAAAGCGCACTGATTAATATAACGGACTTTCGGCCTATTAAATCAGCTTTTGGGGCAAGGAACATGGCTCCTAAAGCCATTCCCAGCAAGCCTGCACTAAATACCAATCCTAAATTGGACGGAGCAACCATCCACTCCTTAGATATGGCATTAGTTGTATAGGAAATAGTCATAACATTCATCCCGTCACACATGTTCATCAGGAAGCAGATAGCAATTGCTATGTGTTGTACTCTCGACATTTTGTCATCACCTATTATCATCAATTCACTGTTTATAATTATGTTGGATTTTATAAATGTTGCCAGAGCGTGAAATTGTCATGT
>JBBRPX010000330.1:0-3191 GCA_038227505.1 Chitinophagales bacterium | reverse complement strand
GAAAGCTTATTTATAAATATGGTGCTTAATATTGTAAGTAAGCCAATCATAGCAAGCAGGAACCCGATTCCTAAAAACAATTTGGATTTGATTTTCATCAGCTTAAAATTACAAGGTCAATATTATTTGCAGACAATTTTTTCAATAATTCATTAAAAACATTTGTCGCTAAAATAATCCGGGTTAAACTAAGATGGGGCTTGCCAACGCATATTGTGGTGATTTTCCTTTCATCACATTGCTCAATGATTGCTTTGGCAATATTACTATTTTCAATTTTAATAATCTCTGCTCCCAATTCCGTAGCCAGCTTAAAATTATTTATCAAATGCCGTTGTTTATCCAATGCAATTTTATCCGCGCTTTCCTTTGATGTTTGTACATACAATACACACCATTTACTGTTGTAGTAGTTGGCTAGCCTTGCTGTTTTTCGGATAACTGTTTTTGCCGTTATTTCATTGGAACTAATGCAGGCCAGGAATTTTTCATGCTTCATTGCATAATTCCTAGTTACTTCAATCTCTACTTTCCGCTCTACCTGCGATGCCACTTCTTTTAATGCCAATTCCCTTAGTTGAAGTATGTGGTCGCTTTTAAAGAAATTTTTTAAAGCAGTTTCTATTTTAGCAGCTTCATAAATTTTCCCCTCTTTCAGCCTTGCAATTAATTCATCAGCGGTGAGGTCAATGTTTACCACTTCATCAGCTTGTGCAATTACACTATCGGGAATACGTTCTTTTACTTCCACCCCGGTGATTTCTTTTACCTCCTCATTCAGGCTTTCAATGTGTTGAATATTTACTGCACTGATAACGTTTATCCCGGCATCTAATATCTCAACTAGATCCTGCCATCGTTTTTCATTTTTACTTCCTTCAATGTTAGTATGTGCCAGTTCATCTATAATAACCACTTCAGGCCGTAAACTAATTACAGCCGGAACATCTAACTCTTCTAATTCTTTTCCTTTATAGAACAATTTCCTTCTTGGTATCAGGGGTAAGCCTTCCAGCAAGGCATGCGTTTCCTTCCTGCTATGCGTTTCAATATATCCAATCTTTATATCAATACCATTTTTCAACAAAGCATGGGCTTCCAGTAGCATACGGTAAGTTTTTCCTACGCCTGCACTCATGCCTACATAGACTTTAAACTTTCCCCTTCTTGATTTTTTTATCAAGTCCAGAAATTCCAGTGCAGATTTTTTTGATTCTTCCATTCCAAATAATGGTTATTAAAAGGAGAATGCAAGTGATAATGTCATGTATAAATCAGTATTGACTGCATTACCCTCTTTTACAAATGTTTTATCTTTCGCTGAAAAACCCCGCCCTTCAATCCGCCACATAATATTCTACCTGATAAGATAATCATAATTGAGTGAATACTCCCATGTTTTAAAGCCATTTGGTGTAGCAGTAGAAAGGATTACCCCCATTTTTGTCATTATAATATTCAATCCTTGCAGCAATATTATTTTTTGGATTGGGGCTTCGCTTTACAATGAACACAGGCGAATACCAACTATTATAGTGTTTGCTGCCTATTGCTTTTTGTTCTGCTCCAATATCAAAGCCGGCAATGAAACCTAACTTAGGAGTTACCTGAAACTGGCATTAAAAGTTATGGAAGTAATAATTTGTTTTGCACTATCCGGCTTATCATTGCCAATGAATGAACTACTGTTGAATGCAGCTTTTGAATTGGGTTTAAAGGTAAGCTGATGCCCGAAAGCAGGCGTATTAATGGCGTCAACCCTTTGAATTCTTTGCCAACCATTTAAAAACAAGCCACCTATAAACTATTTTCATTAGGAAAAGTATAAGACAATTTCGGAACAGCTTAATAGTAGGGTTAATTATCAGCCAATATACTTCTGGTTACATTCCAGCAATATTTGCCAATGGCACTTTAAAAACCAATATGAGAAGCAAATATTCCGGCGTCAATCCAAAGAATATTTTTCTTTGAAGTCTTCACATCAACGTTTACTTCAAAGATATTTTTAAATACCCAAGGCTCTGCTGCAAGATTTGCATTGGGATAAGTACCTTCCATCAGTGCCAGGTTTGCCCTCACCTTATTTTTTGATACGCCGCTTTTATCATTCCAAGATTAACCGTTACTTCATTATGCCGTGTGTAGGAATAAGCAAACCCCGGCCTGTTATGGTAGTACGGGTTATTGAAATCATAAGCATAATATACTTCGGCATAAACACTGATGGTTAATGGAGAGGTTGTTCTGTCATTTTGTGCTTTGGATGCAAATGCTGTAAATAAAGTATAATTGCAAAAATCACCTGTTTCATTTTTTCTATTTTAAGTTGTCTAATGCTATATTTAATTTCAATACATTAATTCTTTCGGTACCCACCAAACCCAGCAGCGGTTTTTCTGTGTTGCTGATAATGAGTTGTTGAATATTGGCTTCGGCAATGCCTCTTATTCCTGCAATACGTTTTATCTGTACATTGGCTGCCGGTACAGAAATATGTGGATCAAGCCCACCGCCGCTTGCCGTTACCAAATCGGATGGAATTTCTGATTTATTTATGCCGGGGTTATGCACCAGAAACGTATCAATCCTTGCCTGCACATCTTTTAAATAATCAGGGTTGGATGGACCTTTATTGCTACCACCGGCACCGGCTGCATTGTAACCAACGAAAGATGGACGGCTATGGAAATATTTATCATCGGTAAAATTTTGCCCAATATCGCTATAATAGGATTTACCGTTTGCTGTAATTATTTCGCCCTTGCCTTTATTGGGCGCAAATTGAGCAAAGCCCAAAACAATCAAAGTATAAATGCCCGAAAAAAACATCAGGCATATTAGTGTAAGCTTTATAGCAGGAAATATATTTTCTTTCATTTGTAAACTTTTTATATGAATTGTGAAACCAACATGTCAATTAATTTTATACCTATAAAAGGTACTATAACACCACCTAAACCGTAGATGAATAAGTTTCTTCTTAGTAAAGCACTTGCACCAATAGGTTTGTAAGGCACGCCTTTTAAGGCCAATGGAATTAATAACGGTATGATAATGGCATTAAAAATTACTGCTGATAGAATTGCTGTTTCAGGAGAATGTAATTTCATAATATTTAAACCCTGTAACGCAGGTATTGAAGCAATAAACAACGCCGGAACAATAGCAAAATATTTTGCCACATCATT
>JBBRPX010000329.1:0-3226 GCA_038227505.1 Chitinophagales bacterium | reverse complement strand
GACCACTGTTGTATCAGGAAGTTTAGAGTAATCACCAACTTCTATACTCAGCATCTTATCAAATATCACTGTATTTTTTACTTCTTCATTGGTGGTTTTTGAAAGGTCTTTTTTGTGCAAAATACTTTGAATAGCTGGAAATATAAAAGCCAGTGGCTGTTTATCGCTTCTCAATGAAACAATATGTTTTTTTACAGCAAAAGGAAAAGGAGAGAACAGATCAGCAGTAAAAGTTTTATTTTCGTCGGTAAGAATAGCATTCATTTCTACGAAAATATTTTTAGGATATTTACCGGTCCTTTTAATGATATCCAGCCCATCGAAAATACCCTGGCCCGCAAATGAAAGATTATAACAACTCGGCAAACTGTCCATAATGATTCGGCAGGCGAGAGAAGATCCAACAATTACACTATTGACAGATTCCTTTGTATTGTAAATATATTTTTCACCCTTTACAACGTTTTCCTGCCATTGGTGCTGCGGTGCACTCATTCCAGGGTTTAAAACCACAACGAGGCTGTATATTCCAAATAATACAATAAAAACAAGTATTGTTTTCTTTATCATATACTTAAAATTGAAAGTAAATAAATGAGCCGGATGAACCACTATTGGTCAATAATAAGAACAGCATGATACCATATAAAATATAACTGTACTTTTCAAATGAACGGTTGAATTTCTCCTTTCGTTTTAAAAGGTAAAACAAATGGAATAAAAAAACCGGTGATGAATACAATAGAACATTATAACATAGTTTTGAATAGAACGATAAAGACATATTATTGACGACCGTTCTTACAAATTCTACCACCTGCGAAAAGTCGGGTAGTTTAAAGAAAAGCCATGCAAAAGTTACTACGCAGAATACCATTATGCGTTTGAAAAAGATAGTCACTGCGCCCGGTTCCTTTGCAACTTTATTCTTATTGTCTTTAAATAATCTTTCAATGGCCAGCGCGATACCATGCACAAGCCCCCAAACAGCATAACTCCATGCAGCTCCATGCCATAGACCACCGAGGAACATGGTGATCATTCAATTTAAGTAGGTCCTGAATTTACCTTTCCTGTTTCCCCCCAGTGGAAAATATAAATATTCCATTAGGAATGAAGACAAAGAGATATGCCAGCGTTTCCAGAATTCCTGGAATGAAGAAGAGATGTAAGGAAAATTAAAGTTATTGATCAGGCTATAACCAAAAAGTTGTGCAAGGCCAATTGCAATTAACGAATAGCCTGCAAAATCAGCAAAGATCTGGCAGGAGTATCCCACTAATAAAGTAAGCAGCGTTATTGCAGAATAAGCTTCAAAATAAGGGAAAGCAATATTAAACGTGTAATCTTTTAAGTTATCCGCCACAACCATCTTAAGAAAATAACCAAGTACCAGTTGCTTAAAACATTTTGCCCAGTCAATATCTTTAAAGAGCTTGGTTTTTATCTGCGGTAAAAAATCATGGGCTTTAAGAATTGGTCCGGATACCAAATGAGGGAAAAAAGAAATGAAGAACAATGTTCGTTGCGCATGTTCTTTAAATGAAATATTTGCCAGCGATTCGTTTTCGCCCCTTTTTTCTTTGTAAACATCCACCAACAGGCTGATACCTTCAAAAGTATAGAATGAAATACCAATTGGTAAAGGAATCGTAAGTAAAAATTCGCCAATAGAACTGTTAGCTGCAAACAGGCTCCTGGCCATAAGCGGGCTATATTTAAAAAATGCAAGTACGAGTAAATTAAACACCACACCGGCAGTTGCAATCACCTTCCTGTTGGCAGGATTTCCATAGGCTACATAATAGCTTGAGGTAACATTAATGCCTGCAGAAAAAAGCAGCAGGATCAGTAAAGCAGGGTTATTGTAAGCATAAAAGATTAAACTGGAAAAAATCAAGATCAGTACCTGGTATTTCAACAACCATTTTTGATAATAAAAGAAAAAAGTTACGGCCAGCAATAGAAGGAATACAGAACTATTAAAGAGCATTGTTTAATTCTTTTAGATGATGCATTTAGTTTGGAAATTCTTGATGAATTATTATTTTAGGGTACAGCCAAAATATAATTGGGTAATCTACAATATTGCACTTGACTTATAACAAGGGATATATAGAAATAATAATTGCAAAATAATACTTTTTATTTATAAAGTAGCTTTTAAATTGCACCTGTTAAGCGATAATATTCAGATTATTATAAACTTTGTTTCCAAGGTATTGTTCAAAGATAGCCCTGTTCCTGTCATTGCTTATTGCAGCCAAATGATTGTGATGATGCAGGTCGGTACCAACGAGTGTGGCGAGATCTTTTTCTAAAATAAATTTTACTGCTTTTTCTGCCCTTTTGCCGTAGTAGCCTGTTAAGGATAAAAGATTTACCTGTAAAATAAACCCCATCTCTTTCAAACGATAGTACTTATCAAAATTTTGCTGGTAGTAATGATAACGTTCAGGATGCGCAAGGATTGGCTGGTATCCTTCACTGATAATACCTGCGGTGATCTCACCTAAATTTTCCGGTGTGGAAGTATAGGATATCTCGGTAAGCAGGATATTTTTTTTAAGAGTTAATAAGGGCTCTTTTTTTTTCAGCAGTTCTAAAAAATAATCGTCCAGCATATATTCTGCTGCCGCAGATAATTCAATATCGATGCCCGCTTTTTTGCAGGCAGCTTTTGTTATTTCCAGTGCATTGGTAATTATTTGTGGGGTATTCCGGTACATATCGCCAATGATATGCGGCGTGGCTATGGACCTTCGGATACCCAGGTCGTATAGTCCCTGTATTAATTGTAATGAAGTTGCTACATCGGGAGAGCCGTCATCTATCCCGGGTAAAATATGCGAATGTATATCTGTTGCAAAAGGTAAAAAAGCGGGTACCGGCAAAGCTTTTTTCTTAAAAAAATTGAACATGATTTTGAAAAGATATATTAAAGCAAAAGTAGCGATCTTAATTTTAGAAAAATGCCGGCGACGATTTTAAAAAAGCAGGTGATCAATCTCCTCCCTACGCTATGGTCACCAGGTTCTTTTTATCAATCACAGTAATAAGCTGCAAACCCATGCTCTCTATCCTCACACTGGCGCGGTTGCCGGATATTTGCAGCAGTATACCGTTATAATTCATCAGCACACCTTGCTTTACTTTCACTTTAGAATTTATTTCTAAAGGGCCATCTACCACCTCGACAGTAGCAAATTCTTTTAAAAAATTACGT
>JBBRPX010000328.1:0-3229 GCA_038227505.1 Chitinophagales bacterium | reverse complement strand
TCACGAACTTAAAAGTTCCCATACCCATCAGGCGGCTCAGGGTGATGTTGTGATTCTGCCGCGAGTAGATTTCATTCTCCTTCAGAAAAACAGAACGCAGAATTACTTTCGGGCGAATGCTATTGCTACCGGTAAATAAAACACCATCAGTTGTTGACGTATCTCTTACAATTGTATCATTTCCATTCAACGTATAATCGGTTTCAATAGAAATATTTTTTATGCGATACACCAAAAGGTTTTCTGGAGGAACATTTTCTTTAAAAGCAAGCGTGAGCTTAACCGTGCGGTCTGCTTGTGAGGTATCGGCTTTGAACAAAACATAATCCGAACTGAAATAAAAGTAGCCGAGGTTTTTAAGTGCATCGTCAATGCGTTTGCGCTCTGCCCGCAATGCGTTAAGGTCATAATTTTTCCCTGGGATTAGAAACGATTTATCTTTTGTGCTGGCAATTGCTTTGCATGCTTCGCACGTATCAGCAGGGTACGTTATATTTTTAATAGTATATGCATTATGCGCATGCACAGTATAAATTACCTTTCCTGTTTTTTCTTTCTCTTCCGTTTTGCTTTCTGTAATGCCACTAAAGATGCCCATGTTGAAAAGAACGGAGTTAATAATTTCCTTCGTTGATTCCGGTTTTACATCCCGCATTAAAACAGGCGGCTCGCCAAACTTTGTGTTTAGCCAGTGTTTAAACCCATGTGTCGAACTGTCTTTAGTGATGTTGTATATCCACACTTTGGGGCGGCTGCCGAGAAACTTTGCATTAGGCCAGGGGCGAATGGCATCTTCCACCTGGCTTTTTACGTTGCTTTTATCGTTCAATTTTTCTCTACTTACAATTACTACGCTTGCTCCCGTGAATAGCTTTTCGCCTTTGGGCAAATTGCGAATGCCGGTACAGGAAGCCAGAAAAGAAATAATCAGAATCAGACATGAGTTGGCTTTCATATAAGAAAATGCTTGTGAAGATAGTCCAGCGGATTATTTTTAAACGCAGGAACTGAAAATATTAAAGGTGGCTTTCCTTAGTAATGATGTCATAATTGTTTTAAAAAAAAAAATATAAAACTCTGTGCCTGCCTCTTCACAATTGTTGTTCCCGTGCAGATGTTGTAAAAGTCCGAATACTTTTTCGATGTATTGTATGAACAGGGTTACCCCATTGTCTATGGTGGAGAAAAAGATATATTTTATTTTCTGCAAGCTAAAATAAAATTGGCTGTGCCAACAACTAAATTGCTTTTTGTTTCTAAAGCAAAAAAGTCAATCTTAAAAAAAATTGAAACAAGAATTCTCACTTTATTCTACAACTTTATTTGAAGAAATAAATTTCCTTTTTAATGCCTTGGCTTGCGGTCGTCAAGAGGCAGGGAATCTTTTCTGCTGTTGTTTCTTTCATAATCATAGTTAGAGGTATCACGTTGCTTCTCTTTAGGCGCGCGGGATTTAAAATCTAATGAGTCTGTACGATGAGGGCGAATCAGCGTATCTTTTGGATTAGCAGGATTTTGCGCATAAACATTTACTGCAAACAACCCTGCAATTAGTATTCCGGTTATATTTTTTATCATTTACTTATTCAGTATAAAAAAATATGCCACCGTAATTTATATTAACTACTACTAAAAGCATATCTTCACTAAAATATTTTAAAATGAAAAAGACAATAAACAAAAAGCAAAGTAACTTCGAAAAATTTGCATCAGCTATTACCCAAAAAACCGGAAGCACGGGAGCTTTTATCGCTGCATGTGCAGTAATAATCATCTGGATTTTTACAGGTCCACTGTTTCATTATTCTGATACATGGCAATTGGTCATAAATACGGGCACAACCATTATCACGTTCTTAATGGTTTTTCTGATACAGAAAACACAAAACAAGGATTCTATTGCTATTCAGTTAAAATTGAATGAACTGATTGCTTGTAATGATAAAGCAAGTAATCGTTTGATTGATGTGGAAGATCTTTCTGAAAATGACTTGCGCGCGTTAGGAAAATATTTCAGCAAACTTGCAGAAATGACTAAAAACGAACATGACATACATACTTCTCATTCCATTGATGAAGCAAAAGAGTTACACAAGGAAAAAATTAAACTGGTGAAAAAAGTGAGGGAGATTACGAAGGACTGATTTAGTTGATCCTTAAATCTCGCAGTTTTCCTCAAGACCAGCCAAGTTTAGCTCTAAACTGGAGAAGTTATGCCCAAGATCCGGCAGGTTTAGCTCTAAATTTGTGGCGTTATCCTCTAAACCTGAGAAATCATGCTCAAAACTTGGCAGGTTTAGGGTTAAACTTGTGAAATCTTGCCCAAGATCCGGCAAGTTTGGCCCTGAACTTGAGATATTCATAGCTGGATTTGTAAAAGTCAACCCTATATTATCTTTAAAGAAATTGAAAAACATCGAAATCTGCCAAATTTATATGATAGCACATCCTGTTTTGCCAAAAAGAGTACGATTTCCTATCCCACTTCTCAAGAAGTTGTAGAAATAGTTCTCACTTTGAGTTGAGTATTCAAATCAGAACATCGAATGTCCTCACAATATTTACATGGCATCGTTTTGGATCACTAATGCAAAACAAATAGCATGAATGAAGAATTTGTTCTCTACAATGATGGGCAACATGTTAAAATAACTAGCCACGTATTTATTGTGGACAGCGTAAAATATCTTGTAAAAGGAATTGCGTCAGTACGTATGCGCCTTATCCGTCATTATAAGTATCCTCCGTTTATTATGCTTTTGTTGGGAATAGCAGGAATCATAATGGGAATAATTCATACATTCAGCAATGTAAAGATAACCTTCATTGGAGATTTTTTAATTTCGGCAAACAAACTCTCCGCTGGCATCGGGTTGTTACTGGCACTACTGAGTTTACTTTGGTTGTCAGTATTAAATGATAAGTATGCAGTTATAATTACTACTGCGGAAGGAGATAAAAATCCAATTACAAGTACGAAAAAGGATTACGTTAGCCAAATCATATCAGTTCTAAAAACCGCCATGCAGTTTAGGAAATTTTGAAAACTTAAAAAATTGCCTTCTCCCCATCAACTTTAATTTTCAACGTGAATGGAAAGACAGAATGGGAATATGAGTGTGATAAACCATACTTTTAGTCATGTTCTTTTCAAAAAGCTTGGAAAAAATATTTTTCTTTCTCATTGACATTGAAAGCACATCTGCTTGGTTTTCTTCAATAACTATAT
>JBBRPX010000327.1:0-3236 GCA_038227505.1 Chitinophagales bacterium | reverse complement strand
TTTGTATGCGCTGTTGATTTGCAAAAGCTGCGCGGGAATTTTTTCAGGAGCTAAAATAAAATCGACTACGCCTGCATTCACCGCGCTTTGCGGCATGTTGTCGTAAGCAGCGGACTCTGAGTCCTGAGCAATGCTAATGCCTCCTTGTTCTTTGATGGCTTTTAATCCAAGTGTGCCATCGGTGCCTGTACCCGATAGCACAACACCTACTGCAAACTCTTTGTGCACATCGGCAAGCGACGTAAAAAAAACATCAATAGAAAGGTTGACTTTTTTTGCGCGGTCAGTGAGTTGGAGCACACCATCTGTTGAGACAAGCATTTTGTTGGAAGGAATTACATAGATATGGTCTGGCGCAAGATGAATGTCTTCGGTGATTTCATGCACAGGAATTTTTGTTACCCGTTGTAAAATCTCTGGTAAAAGACTTTCGTGCGAAGGGTCAAGATGCTGCACCAGCACATACGCCATTCCTGAACTTTCGGGTATCGCTACTAGCAACCGCTTGAAGGCATCAAGCCCTCCTGCACTCGCCCCAATGCCTACGATAGGAAAGTTCTGCACGGTGGCAGGCGGTTGAGTTTTACTTTTTTTTGGTGCAGCCATTGTTGAGAGAAAGAAAAAGTGAATAAAATGAGGGGTATAAAATAATTGTGTTATAGCGATTCGGGTGCCTTTTCTGTTTCAAAGTACCTATGCCTTTTCTATGAAGTGGGTGGGGTAATATGTGAAGCACACCAAATTGTGTGTTAAAGTAGGTGTTTTACATTGCATGTGCATTATGTTTTTTTAATAAATGCCGAGTTTGGATCGAATACCAAGGTGCTCAAAGAATTGGGCTGCTTCGACCATATTCATCTTTGTTCCCGGAAGTTTGTTTGAAACAGCCCTTATGTTGAGATAATATTCCTTAAGCGGAAGCAATTTTGTCATTTACTATCCATCGAAAATCACATTTCTCAGCTCCACCTGCAATGCTCCCGGTTCTTTTTAATTCTCCACCCCATTGTTCAGCTAAAGGAAAATCCAGTTTGCACCAGGTATGATAGCAAACATCTCCAAGTTCAAATTTTTGAAAATATTCAGCAACATGGCAGCGTGTACAATTGAAGGCAACTATGTTTTTATCTGTGCTTACATCTTCCCAGCCATAGTCAGGAGACGTGAAAGGGAACATCCTGAATATTTGCGTAGCCAACTCCATTTTTTTAATTGGTTGATCAGAAAATAGCCCTGCAATCAGCATTGGTATTTTACCCATGCGGGTGTAAATTCGCCATCCAATCTTATAGATTAACTCAGTTGCTTCTTCTTTGGTTTTTTCAGACTTAAGCAAGGTATTATAAAAAGCAAGAGTTACGCAAGCCAAATGGCTTGTGATTGTAGCTCCCAGAGTGTGTTGTTTAGGCCGATCAATTTCTAACCTCGAATATTCCCGCCATGTTTCTTCTAATAGTTGCCCTGCAGTATTTTCATTAAATTCTTTTCCTAAAACTTCTTGTGCCGATGGATTAATTATGGCTTTAAAAGCACCGGCATTTGTTTCCCACTTTGTTACGTTCTGGATGATTTGATCATAAGCAGCTTTCCACATAAGTGGATTGTCTGCAATTCCCTGCAATGATGATGGAATTATTTCCCCTGTAAGTAAAAATTCGGGTAAGGCTTTTTCTATTCTTTTTTTTATTTGTTCACCATTGATGGTTAAAAGGGCAAACTCCCTGGCTATAATTGGTTTGGTAATTTCTTCAAACCGTGCATCTGGAGCAAGTTGAAATGTCAGGGCTTCAGCAGTGGTAAGTGCTTTAGCATGTAATAATAAGTTCTCAGGAAAAATGTATCCGTACCTGTAACCGGCACTGATCATATTCATATATACCTTCGTAATGGAAACATCTTTTAACCGGCTTTTATAAAAATCATCAGCTAAGTTTTTAAATACTTTATAAAAGGCTTTTTCATTTGCTTTAGGTAACTCTTTACATTGTTTTTTAAAATGGTAAAATGCCCGTGTAATATCATTTTGCACTACAGCTAACCAGTAAAGTACAAACCGGTTCCTTTCTTCTTTTGTTAATTCGCCATACATTCCAAAATCAAGCAGTTCGATTTGTCCATCTTCTTTAAAAAATATATTTCCCGGATGAAGATCAGCATGGAATAAGCCATCTGAGATGAACATTTTTAATTCCATTTCTACAAGTCTGATGTTTAGTTTTTCTTTCGCTTTTTTCGATAGTTTTTGCTCAACTTCTTTTAGGCGAAGACCTGAAATCCGTTCCATTGTAAGCAGTCTCTCACTGCTATAATTCAAATAAACTTTTGGAAATATTATATCATCCCAACCCTTGAAGTTATTTCTGAAACGCTCTATGGTTTCTGCTTCATGCGCAAAGTCCAACTCTTGTATTGTATATCTTTTAAATTCCCTGAATCCATTGATAAGATTAGCTCTTTTTACCTTTCGTGAAAATAAGAAGTTCAATACTGATATAATCCCATCTAATGCATGTAAATCGTCTAAAACTTTTGACTTTATATTAGGCCGCTGAACTTTTAGGGCAACTTGTTCGCCTGATTTTAGTATTGCAAAATGAACCTGGGACAAAGAGGCGGATGCTGCCGGTTTTTCTTCAATGGATTGGAAAAGCTCTTGTAAAGATTGTCCTAACTCTGCTTCAATGATTTGCTTTACTGAATCAAAATCAAATAGGGGAACATTCTCCTGAAGCTTTTCAAGAGTGTTAATATATTGTGCAGGCAATAAATCAGGCCGGGTACTTAGTATTTGTCCGAGTTTGATAAACGCTGGCCCCAAAGCAAGAATATCCGCTACGAATTGTTCGGGCAGAAGTGAATTATTTTTTTTGATGTCACTTAGTCTGGAAAACTTTTTAAAAGCCCTGTATTGCCTAATACCCTTTATAACTATATTCCATTTGGTATTCATAATCAACAAATTCAATTGTGCTTTGTAAGTCTCTGTGAGTTGTATCTTAAAATTCTCATTACATGCTCATGTCCATTTTTTTCATGGTATTTTTAGAACCTGATTTACTATTGTCTTTAGGCTCATTGGTGGCTGGTTTCTTATCTCCACCCATATCCATACCTGGCATACTACCCGTGGATTGCTTGCCTCCCTCACGGTTCATCATACTCGGTTTACCTGCCAGTTGCGCGGCTGCATCAATGCTAAATGTGCCATTGACTGCAATCTCTTCGCCCGGATTCAA
>JBBRPX010000326.1:0-3251 GCA_038227505.1 Chitinophagales bacterium | reverse complement strand
TGATTTCATCTAATTTGTTTTGAGTGGTGGATGATAAATTGAGAATGTCCGGTGAAAATCCCTGTGTGTCTTCTTCAAGTTTTACCCAGTCAATTTCGCCTTCCTCCCCTTGATATTTTTTTAATAAATTTTCAATTTCTGTTTTCTCTGCACCCGTTAAGTTTTCTGCTACCTCACTTACATTTGCTAAGAACTTGTTATCCAGTAATTCGCTTTCTTCCTGTGTTAGGTTCCCACGTATAGGCTCCACAATATATTTATCAACCAATGCCTGTGCAAATTGAGATGGAGAAGTGTATCGCTGCAATACATCATCTATGGCATCTCTAAAAGCATCGTCTTCATAAAGGCCGCTTTCATCGCTTTGCCATAATTCGTGTTGAAGTTCTGTTATGGTTGGCCCGTTTTTATCCATCAATGAAATCCTTGCTCTCATTTCAGATGCAGAATTTCCATAAATAGATTTTATGGCCTCTGAATTTATTTTGCCTCCACTGGCAAAGTACTGCAATACAATATCCCCCGGTGCTGTTAAATCCTCAATCTGTGAAGCCTGTAAACGCACTCCCTGTAATTGACGGTCAGCCTTCTTAACGCCCTTACGTAATGCAGGGACAGCTTCAACACCTTCCTTTTGGGATTGGTTAGCTAATAGGGATTCTCCTGCTGTGGTTAGTTCTGTTTTTTTACCTGTTTTTTTGTCTGCATGATAGGCTTCTGAAATTGTTTGTTTAGCCGATTTGCCAATTATTCTATTTCCTGCAATTTGAGCCAATAAAGGTGCTTCTAATTCTGCGGTGTTTAAACCTTCCAATGCTTTAGCAGTACTCTCTACCGATTGCAATGCAGGAATAGGTACATCAACTTCCTTTTGGGGTTGTTTAGCTAATTCTGAAATATACTTTTTAACAGCCTGATAATCATTTTCAACAGATTGACTACCCCCTATAACTGATTTCCCTTGTTTTTCTGCATCTCTTGCATTAATAGCTTTTTGCCTTAACTGTTTAGCTACATTATTGAGTTCATTAATAGTTAGCCCTTTCAAATCAACTTTAACTGTGGTCAACTTAGGAACTTCCACCTCACCTACAGGGATAGCTACAACACCTTCCGCTTTGGGTTCTACCTTAGATTGGTTGGGTTGAGGTTCAATATTTGATACGATTCTAGTTTTATCTATAGTAATTATTGGGTCTATGAAATGAATCTTGCCATCAGTTCCTTTAATTACATTTTCACCATGCAAATCGGATATTTTAACACCTGTTTTTTGATTAAAGAAAACATTGCTTGATTTTTTATTTTTATAATCTTCGCTTGAACTGAAATCTTTAGGGTCTGTTGATGGTTCAAATCCCATTTTGCCTAATTCGTCTGTTACCTCTGAAAACTTAACAGGTTCTTCACCCTTAGTTATCAAAGGCTGTTCTAATACGGCGGCAAAATGCCCATCTCTTTCAGAAAATCCTTTTAGAGTATATGCTACATCGGGGAATAAAGAATTGTGAATAGCTATTTTGTGGAAGAAGTCATTCCATGTATCGTGAGTAGGATTATCATTTATTTTAGTTACCGTTTTGCCATCAGAATCAACATATACATCCTGTTCATTTCCGAAATGGTCGGGTTCGCCAAAATCATTTTTTATTAATATGCCATTGTCTTCCGCATATTTTTTAAGTTCAGATTCTTCTTTTTGCCTTACTTGGTCTGGCGGTAATTTCTTGCTTCCCTTTCCAGTTTCTTCGACTGCTCTATGAATTGCTCCCGTGATAGCGGTTGCTGCTGCATTTTTTTCACCCCCTGCAATGCTTCCTTGTTTCTCTGTTGGTGATAAGGTGTTAGGTAATTGCTCTGTGAGTTCATCGTTATTATTTTTATTTTGTAAATTTACATTTTTTGAATTATCCAAATTCCCCTCACCTGCAGGGATAGCTACACCACCTTCCTTTTGGGTGTGTTCTACTGCTGGTTCTGCTTTTTTTGTTTCCTTTTCGGCAGGAAATCTTTTTGCAGCTATATCAGCAAGTGATTTACCAAATTTACTTTCTGCATCTTTTTGTTGAGATATGTGAAACAGTTTTTCATCAACTGTGTTTCCTGGAACCTCGGTTGTTTCCAGTCTTTTTTTAGCAGCGAACTGGTCTATTTTTGACAAGGGTTGCCCATCCGGTATATCGGTTGGTAATTTAAGTCCAGCATCGGCTTTTTTGTTTTCATCCACCAAATCATAAATAGCATCGGCAGCTTTACCCAGTGCTATCCCAGTTGTGGCTTCTGTTTGTTTGTCGCCTAATTGCTCTGACAACTCTTTTAGTGCCTGTTTTTTATCGGCATCTGTTGTTTCGGGGTTTTGTAGCAGGTCTGTCCAAAACTTTACTTTACGGCCTTCTTCTGTGTCGTAATCTATACCCTGTATGGCATCAGTGGCGGCTTGTTCGTTTTTAGTTAATGATACGGGAGTGTCTTTGTTATCTCCCGTATCACCGGGGGCTACATCTTGTCGTTGTCCTTGTCCATTACCTTCTTCTTCGGCATTGGCTTTTTGGGCATCGGCTTCTTCACTGCTGCTTTTTTTGCTGTCTTTTTCATTATTATCTGGTTTAATTTCGGTGGTATTGGTTGGCTCCGCTGCTGCATCATTTTCACTATCTACACCCAACATTTTTGCTCTGTAATCTTGCTGCTTTTTTATTTGCTCACGTAAAATTATTTTTTGCGCTTCATCATTTGTTCCTTTCATTTTGGAATCAAGTACAGCTTCTGTTACCCTGCTCCAAACGTAATCTGCTTTATTATTAGTAGTTAATTCTTTGCCGCTTTGCTTTGTTTTTGGTAATTGAGTATTGGCTTCTGCGGCTGTGTTTAAAATCTGTACTTTGGTATTGTAAGTTTGCTGGTCTATTTTGTTTGCAGCAAGGTCGTTGTTTAATCCATCAACTATTTTCAATCTGTTTTGTGCTGCTACTAATAACGCTCCCTTGCTAAATGTATTTGCTTGCGCTGCCCCTACGCCGTTCATCAATGCAGGCACTGCCATAGTAAGCCCTGTTTGATAAGCAGTCTGCATAAGTTCAGATTGTAAACTACGGTTCTTAAAACTGTCTGAATTTGGGTTTAAATACATATTGGTAACGTAATCGGATATTTGCGTAACCAATTCTTCCCCAATTTCAGCCGTAGCAACTTTTGACGTTCCCAGAACTCCTTTTACAAACCTGCCTACGTATTCATTCAATGCACCCTTG
>JBBRPX010000325.1:0-3283 GCA_038227505.1 Chitinophagales bacterium | reverse complement strand
GTTTATTTGCAAATTCTTTGCATAAATGTTTCTAACGATGCATGAAGGATGTTCAAAAAATAGTACGGCATTCTTGCTACAATAAGAATAATAGCTTAACTTTATTTCAACGACTTTGACACCAGAAAGCTACAGAAATAAGTGGTGAGTAATTAGGTGAGTAATATATATTTAGATTCGGGAAGCATTGATTTTATTACGTTTCAAAGCAAGTAACAAATCCCTAGCTCTCCGCTTATAATGATAGTAAACTTTATTAAATCCTTGCAAACTCAATGTTTTCGAGGATTTTTTATTTGTAGCACCTCCAAATCATTCAAATTCTCTTAAATAAAATGGTCTAAATCGAGACCTTTTATCATACCTTTAAAAAGCTCTCGGTAAATCGCTGAAATCCTTTACAGTATTGCGTTTTAGGGTAAAAATATATTTGTTTATCCCTAAAATTTTTAGTATATTTATAACGATAAAACGCTAAGAAATGAACAACGCAATGCACCTTTCTTTTCAGCTGAAAACAGCTAAAAAAAATGAATCAGGTAAAGCACCTATTTATGCCAGACTTACCATTAATGATGTAAGAACTGAATTTTCAATTAAAAGATTTATTAAACCGGAAAAATGGATAAGCAAAGCCGGTATTGCAAAAGGAACAACAGAAGACATCAAAACTTTGAATGCTTCAATAGTAGCAATTCGTACCAAATTATGTAACCATTATAACAGGTTATTAGAAAGTGATAAACTCATTTCAGTTGAGACTGTAAAGAATGCTTATTTCGGCCTTACCGAAAAAAGTAAAACAATTGTAGAAGTTTTTGAATATCACAATGCACAAATGAAATCTTTAATTGATAAAGATTTTGCAAGCGGCACACATGATCGTTATTGCACTGCGTTAAAACATACCATTGAGTTTTTACAGCACAAATACAATGTGTCAGATTATTCTATAAAAAATATCGACAATCAATTTATTACAGAGTTTGAATATTTTTTAAAAACCGTTCGCAAGTGCTCCAGCCAATGAACACCAAATAGAAGAGAGCAAAGAAAAGTCTGCCAAGATGAACGCCATTTTAGGAGATCCAAAAAGATTGCAGACATTGGCTGAAGATTTTGTAAAGCATTATGAAAACAGGATCACCGAAGGTGCTACAGTATTAGGCAAAGCAATGTTTGTGTGCAGCAGCAGAGAAATTGCCTATGAGTTTTACAAAAATGTAATAGCCCTGCGGCCTGAGTGGAATGAACTTAAAGTCGCTGCGGATAATGAGGAACTGAGTGAAGAAGAAACAAAAAAAATAAAACCTACCGAACGCATAAAAATGGTGATGACTAGAGGGAAGGATGATGAGAAAGCATTGTTTGATTTGCTTGGTACAAAAGAAGAACGCAAAAAGTTAAATGCCGCATTTAAAAATGCTGCATCCAACTTTAAAATTGCATTTGTAGTAGACATGTGGCTCACAGGTTTTGATGTGCCCTTTTTAGATTCTATCTACATTGACAAGCCAATACAGCAACATAATTTAATACAAACTATCAGCCGGGTAAACCGCAAATACGAAGGAAAGAATAAGGGATTGGTGATTGATTACATCGGTATTAAAAAGCAAATGAATCTGGCGCTTGCTAAATACAACAAAGGCGATGAAGAGAATTTTGAAGACATAGCACAATCGCTGGTAGTAGTAAGAAATCATCTGGATTTATTATCTAAATTATTTCACAGCTTTGACAGCAGTAAATATTTTGCAGGCAGTACCATGGAGCAATTAAATACACTCAACATGGCTGCTGAATATGCACAGCAGACAAAAGATTTTGAAACCCGTTTTATGGGTCTTGTAAAAAGACTGAAAGCTGCATATGATATTTGCGTGGGCAGTGAAAGCCTGTTACAAAAAGAAAGAGACCAAACACATTTTTATCTCGCTGTGCGGTCCATTGTTTTTAAACTAACCAAAGGCAATGCACCGGATACCGCTCAAATGAATGCAAGAGTAAGGGAGATGATAAAAGATGCTTTGCAAAGTGATGGCGTAGAAGAAATATTTAAACTTGGCAATGATAATGAAACAGAGCAGGATCTTTTTGATGAAGATTACCTGGCAAAGATTGATAAAATAAAACTGCCTAATACTAAGATAAAACTGTTGCAACAATTGCTTGCAAAAGTAATTGGTGAAATGAAAAAAGTGAATAAGGTTCGTGGTATAGACTTTACCAAAAAAATGCAGGCATTGGTAGAACGTTACAACCTGCGTGACCAAGCAGATATTTTGAAGAGTGAAGTGTATGAGGAAATGGCAGAAGCATTAACAGAATTAATATGGGAAGTGCACAGAGAGTTTTCTGCCGGTGATGAACTTGGAATTGATTTTGAGGAAAAAGCGTTTTATGATATTTTGAAAGAACTGTGTGTGAAGTACGACTTTAAATATCCTGATGATAAAATGATTGCCTTGGCAAAAGCTGTTAAAGAATTAGTTGAAGGTCAGGCAAAGTTTCCTGACTGGAACAAACGTGATGATATAAAATCTGCACTTAAAGTTGGATTGATATTATTGTTGGATGAGTTTGGTTATCCACCTGTGGAAAGGGATGAAGTGTATATTGAGATTTTTGACCAGGCAGAGAATTTTAAAAGGAATGAGAAACGAGGTTAGCCCAAACTTGCTTATTCATATTGACAAAGAGATTTCCTTCTTAGCAACGTCTCCCGCTGGGGTCAATACAAACTCGAAGGGCTTACGGTAACAGAAGCAAAATCAATTATACTTCAAATAAAATCCCTGCCGGCATCTGACCTTTATGAGAGCAATAAGACATTTATTAAAATGCTTTCTGACGGGTTTATCTTAAAAAGAGAAGACCGCAACAATAAAGACATTTACATACAGCTGATAGATTACAATGGACTTAATAAACAAAAACAACCTATAGCAGAACATCTCCTAACCCAAATGCATTGGCAGACATGCTGATTATACGAAGCTTTGCAATAACAACGAACAATACACTGTGGGAAATTATTAAACTTATTATCATGGAAACGTTACAATACAAAATCATTAAGACATCCTTACAATACAACAAATATTGTAGTGCGCACGAAGCATTGGTTTGCAGCGGCAAAAAAACCAAAGCTGTACAGGATGAGATAGAATTGCTAACCCTGCTCATTGAAAAATATGATGCAGAGCACAATACTTTTGATGATGCAGATCCTGTTCAATTACTGAAATCATTGATGAAAGAACATAAAATAAAAGCAGTT
>JBBRPX010000324.1:0-3284 GCA_038227505.1 Chitinophagales bacterium | reverse complement strand
GGCATTCCAACCGTTAATCTGAGTAAGGGTTTGTTGGGATTTTACAACATGCGAACAAAAAAATAATATTATTATAAAAATAACACTTAGAGAAATTCTATTGGGCATCTTAGAATGGTTTTTTGAACCAGGATATAAAACACAAGAAATTGCAAATGAAAATATTGGATTTTATAATTATATTCATTAAATATACTTTCTGTATAGAATTAATATCAAAAAATATTAATACCACTAAAAAAATAATATATTTTCAAATTACAAAATAGTTACGACAAACTCCATGCACTGCTATTGTTGCGGGCTCGCAGATTGCAACTACTAAGCCAAAATTCATTGCAGATCTTACATAATTTAAACGAAATAAATTTGACATTATTGTAGGACTAAACTGGAGGTTATTTAAAATTTTATTAAAGAAGATGTTATGTGTTATGAAATAATTTTATCTAAAGAGAGAAAAACAGGTGTCTTAAAATATTTAAATAATACAAAAAAGAATTAAAAGTTGATTATGAGTTATTTACAATGATTTATAAAAATATTATTAAAATAAGTTCTTATTATCTCCAATTTCTCATATGTATTCCAATTTTTTAAAAAATAACTACAAAAAAAATTTTAAAAACTTTTCCACAACTTCCCTAAAAGTGTTAATATCACTTCTCATTAAATTTATTTTAGAACATTTCAAGATTTGGAAATACCGGTGCTTTTTTTTTGTCGTTAAAACTTGCTGTAAAATCCTTTGCCATTTGCATCGCTTCATCAATTACGTGATGCATATCCATATACCGGTAAGTAGCTAATCTTCCAACAAAAGACACATCATCTTGCAGCTCCGCAAGGTCTCTATATTGTTTTAAAAGTTCTTTATCGGGCGCCAATCTTTTTGGATAAAAAGGAACGTCCTCTGCACCCGTTTCTTTACTAAATTCTGTAAAATAGACTGTTTTTTCATGGTTCTCCCAAGGTGTAAAATGTTTGTGTTCAGTAATTCTTGTATGAGGAATTGTTTGGTCGCAATAATTTATTTGCGAGCAGCCCTGGTGATCGTTTAATCCATAATCTTTTTTAAAAGTAACTGTACGATACCCGAGCCTTCCATATTGATAATTAAAAAAAGCATCAATGGGACCGGTATAAAACACATGGCTATATCCTTCTATATCATCGGCAGGAATAAATGTTTTATTTAGTATTACTTTAATTGATTTATAGTCAATCATCTTTTTCATGACTGCAGTATAGCCATCTACAGGAATTCCGGTATAAATATGAGAATGGTAATTATCATCATAATTAAATCTTACAGGTATTCGTTTTAAGAAAGATGCAGGCAATTCTGTTGGCTCACAGCCCCATTGCTTTTTCGTATAACCGTAAAAAAAAGCTTCGTACAATTCTTTCCCAATAAAACTTAAAGCCTGCTCTTCAAAATTCTTAGGGTCGGAAATCGTTTTATCGGCTTTTGATTCTAGAAAAGTTTTGGCTTCATCGGGAGTAAAATTCTTATTAAAAAATTGATTAATGGTGTGCAGGTTAACAGGCATGGAAAAAATATGCTCGCCTGATTTAGCTTTTACCCTATGAACATAAGGCCTAAACTCTACAAAACTGTTTACATAATCCCAGATGTACTTTTTATCGGTATTAAAAATATGTGGCCCGTATTGGTGAACCATAATATTTGTCTCTTCATCTCTTTCAGTATTACAGTTACCCCCTAAATGGTTTCTTTCGTCCCAAATTTCAATTGTACAATCCATTAGTGAAACCAATTGTTGTGCCAATACACAACCTGAAAACCCTGCTCCTACAATTAAAAAATGGTTAGACATAAACTTGTTTTAACGAATGATACAATATAATTTTATAAATAATTATTCCTACAATCTTGTTTTAATAACAGCAAATTTATTTTTGAGTTTCAAAAATCTTTTTTCATAAAATTCGTACGAAATATACGCCAATGTACAGGTAACAGCCGTTGCTAGTAAAGGGTAAAGCAGATCGTAAACAATAAATGAATTCGATAGTTTTAGTATTTTGGTAATAAACATCAATACCAATCTGCATACCGGTGGATGAAATAAATAAATGCCAAAAGAAATTTTTCCGAGTGTTCTAAAAATCGGATATTCTAAATTTAAAACTGATTTATCCTGCACAATATTTAGAATTATTAAGCCAAATAATATTGCAGACACATAATCTGTTAAATAATAATAACCCAAACCACCTTCGGGCAAATAAAAATTATTGGTTACAATAAAAATTAGTGTAACAGCAATGATTAAATATTGCAAAATACTTATTTGCAAAAGATTAATAAACTGCATATATTTCTCTTTGTGAAAATGAACATACGCGGCTGCCATGCCTGCGGCAAATAACTCCACTTTATTTGTTAACATAAGATAATCAAAAAGCATCATAAAGTCTTTACCCAAATTAAAATATAACGTGATAATGTGCAAGACAATTTTACTTATCATACCAAAAGCAAATAACCAAAAAATCACTTGCACAACTTTATGAAAAAACTTTTTTAATATTAGTGGCCATATCAGATAAAACTGTTCTTCAACACATACCGACCATATAATTTCAACGATAGATTTATTGTAACTAAAAAAAGTGAGTTGAAAATTAACTGCAAAGAGAAGCAAAAAAATTACATCAGTTACTATTTCTTTCGTTTGAATGACGTTAATATTAATGTGAAGTAGTTTAAAAAAAATGGGCGTACCACAAATTAAAATTAGCCCATAGGCAAAATATAAAGGCCAAATTCGCAACGCTCTTCGGATATAAAATTTCTTTAAGCTAATTGTATTGGTTGTTTGCTTTTCCGCAAACAAAAGATAGCTAATGAGAAAACCACTTAATACAAAAAATAGATTTACGCCCATTTTGCCAGCCTGTACCAGGTAAATACTAAATACCGATGATAAGGGAAAATCATTGATATCTTTAAAAAACTGCGCATGGTGGAGCAGCACAATAAAAGCCGCAAAAAAACGAAGCCCATCCAGATTTTTAAAATAAATTTTCATGCAAAATATTATTCCGGTTATTCAATTTTTCTAAGCAATATTAATTAGCATCGAATATTATCGTGTTTAATTTTACACCTATTGTTTGTTCTAGTTCAATAATGGCAATATTTAAATTTCTTTGTTTAGATGCTAAAAATCCCTTTTCTGAAATCGACGATTTGTAAATTTTATTTAAATCCTCAAGAGAAATTACATCATCTTTAAAATTTTTCTGTCCGGCTT
>JBBRPX010000323.1:0-3297 GCA_038227505.1 Chitinophagales bacterium | reverse complement strand
TTTTTAATTTTAAATTTTTATTGGCTTTAAATTTTTTACATTAGGACCGGATCTTTGTGTATAGCATACTTTTGGGAAAAAATTGTCCTGAGAAGAAATAAAAAAAAAAAACTAGGATATTTGATGAAATCAGTATGACTTTGGCCCCTTTGGGTTCATAACATAAAGAAAGAAGTGTTTTATTGCTTGATTATGTTTATAAGCTTGAAAAAAAATACTTTTTAGACATTAGCAACCATAAAAATAATTTTATTTATTTAAATTATTATATTTGGTCAAGATGGATAAAATAAACTTGTCTTTCGATGAAATAACTAAGTACGGAAAAAAGAAATTTAATTTTAATATGACCAATCACCTTAAAGACAAAACTTCAAAGGGAATAGAAAATGCTTGTAAAGAGATTGCAGACTGGATTCTCAACAATTCTGAAGCCAACAAATGGATTGAATTACCCTTATGGTACATCTCGAATAATTTCAGAATTATTCCAGTTTATCCGACCGACCCCATTTGGTTTCTACTAGATGATGAGTCAAAAAAGAGTGCAGTAAATTGGCTGATCTTTAAAAATCATCCCAGAAAAAGTATGAAGATAGAAGTTACTCATTTTGGACCATTTGGAAGCAAAAAAAATGAAGATTTTGATAAAAAATTTAATGAAATCAAATATATTTTTAATGAAATAGTGAATAAACATTTATCATTATTGAAAAATACACAATTAAGTGAAAAACAGATGGAAGAAGAAATAAAAAATTTCCAAGAGTTAATTATCTGCAATTACATGAAAGCAAGGAGCAATCTTAGCTCTCAGATAAAACATTTTAAAGATAAAATGATTGATATAATAGGTATTATTTTTGGAAAAGCCGAAGCAAGTTTAGTCCTAACTGAAAAACTGGAAGCTCTTACCGCATCTAATATCAAAAATGGCAGCATATCAAAAGAGATAGTTACACTTGTTACAAAGCAAGTCGCTAAAAACATTACTCTTATATCAGTCAAAATTTCAGGCAAGAAGACCGGAAAATTTTCCTTAAAGAAAGTTCCCTTTATAGGATTAGGGTTAGGAGTCGTAATCGGAGTGTATAAAGCGTATAAAACTGATTACTCTGGGGCGTTACTAGAAATAACATCAGGAGCTGCATCCATGTTTCCCGGAACTGGCACTGCAGTTTCAGTTGCTATCGACGTTCTTTTGGTAGGTAAGGATGTGAAAGAAGCTTATGAACAGCTAAACAAGCACCAGTTAAATTTTGAACTCGCCTCAAAAGAGATTTATATACTGTTAGATGAAATCGAGACACTAGATAAAGGACAAAAACTTATTGAGGAAGTTTTTTTCCATGTTGACAAAAACCAAGTCAATATGGAAGAAAAATCCATTGAAGCATTTCTACACTTAGCAAATGTTTTAGTTGAATCAAGATAAAGGTATAACCGAGGAAAAAAATAAATACATAATTTATTTCATTTAGGAAATTAAATTATCCATATTAAGAAAAAAATAAATTAAACATGAACAAACTTGTATTTTTATTTTATGTAGGGGTTGGGGTTGGGGGTTGGGGGTTGAAGAGATAATGTATTTAAAGAATTAAAATGATTTTCTCAAAACTAATTCTTTTTTTTTTAATTGACCGCATATGATCCACTGAACCAAAGTAATGTAACTTTCGCTTAACGTTTTAGTGTTCCTTTTAGAAATTGATAATAATAAACCTAAAAAGAACATTATCTAGAATATGAGTTTTTTTTGTGCATTTAAATGATGGTGTTTGAAAACAGTTTACGACAATGTTGTTTCTGGTAATTTTCTAAACTTTGTTAATTCTCAAAAAATTTTTCTCCTTTTGAAAAGATTGTCTGTCTTTCTGAATACAATGTTTTATTTCAACACACCATTTTCTATTTTGTAAAAATATTTAAAATGTTTATTTTGCTAAAAATTTATGGTTCAATATAAAAAGTGGATTGTTCAAGTTCCTTGGAATATTACTAGGCTTTTTTACATTGTAGATGCTATTTTATGTAGAGTCTTAGATTTCCTTTTTTAGCCTGAGTAGATTATTTTTTTTTTATAAGCATACATACTTTTTACATTTGTAAGACAAAATCATCAAACCCATATTGATAATGTAAATAAAATTTATGAACAGAACATGAAATAATAGTCTTAAGTGTCAAGAGCCTTCAGCATGTATTTTTTTTGAATTTAAATTAGACAAAATTTCAAAATTAATCATAAAATGAATCTGGCTGGATCATATTTTACATATAATCACTCAAATGTATAGATAAATTCCTGATACTCTCATTAATGAGTCTTGCAGCAATGTCGATTATTCTAAAAAAATTTGGAAATAACTTCAAATTTTAGATAACTGAACTTACAGCCAAATGTTGACAAAAAATTTTTTTGGTTATGAAAGTTGACTCTTTAAAAAATGCCCCAACCCCCAACCCCCAACCCCCAACCCCCAACCCCCAACCCCAACCCCTCATGATCTGAGATATATACAAAGCATGAGGCCAAAAAGGTAAAAAGACCTCAAGAACAAAAATTCTAAAAAAAAGTATAGAGAAATTGCTAATCTCAATGAAGCTGAGGATTAACAAATAAAGAAGATGGGGCTTTGTCATAGTTTCATATTCATTTATGTTGTTATGAATATTATGTTGCGTGTGTTTGATGTGCCCTTATGTTTGTTATAAATAATTTGTGTGTTTGTTTTGTAGGTGCAATGAATACAAATAGTTTTCATAACACCTCATGTATATGTTAATAAATAATTTATGTGTTTGTTTTGTAGGTGCAATGAATACAAATAATTTTCATAACACCTCAGCATGTAGATAGAAAAAATTAAATAATTTTTTTGTTGTTGTTGTTTGAATAGCAAGAGATGGATGTCAAGAAAGATAACAAGAATATGAGAGGTTTTAAACACATTGTGCAACAAAGATTAGTGCAAATGCAGAACGAATACAAAAAAATAATAATCAGCATTCTTTCAAACATTATAGATCCCTATTTTGCACCTATTATTTGAATAATTCATTCAATCAAAATAGGTGCTACATATGCATTATCAAAGATTAAACCAAATAAATCTATTTTTATGCTAATAACACCTATTTCAATTGGTGTAAAATAGGCAAAGCTTAAAGAAAAACTAACAAATTTTTTAAATGTATTCATTAGAAGTGGGTATTTACATCTCTTATTTTTGAATTTTTATAGCTAAAATAGGTCTAACCTAGAGAATAATGAAAATTAAACCAAAAGAACTT
>JBBRPX010000322.1:0-3312 GCA_038227505.1 Chitinophagales bacterium | reverse complement strand
CGGTAGTTTGAAAAAGGATAAAAATAAAAAGATTACTTCAATCACTTACAACTATCTAAAATTACCCAAAATCATTACTTTTGATAACGGCAGAACCATTACCACAGAATACGATGCAGGAGGAGCAAAATTAAAAAAGATAGATTCTAATGGTGAAACAACTGAGTAGGAGGAAGATGAAATTTACATAAATGGTACTTTATATCAAACATCGCATGATGAAGGAAGGATAAATGCACAAGGTCAATATGAGTATAATATTAACGACCATTTAGGGAATTTGAGAGTTTCTTTTAGAGATTCTTTGGGAATTGCCGTTCCAGTTCAGAGCCTATTTTACGACCCTTGGGGTTTGACGATGAAAGGTATGCAAATTTCAAGAAATACAGGCAATTTTAATAAATTCCAACTAAACGGAAAAGAAATTGATTTAGCAACTGGTCTTAGTGATTTTGGAGCAAGGATGTATGGAGCTGCGGAAGGGCGTTGGTTTACTGTTGACCCATTAGCAGAAGAGTTTCATTCATATTCGCCATACAATTACGCCTTAAACAACCCCATTAGATTCATTGACCCTGATGGAGCAGCAGCACAGGATATAACGCTATTAGGAGCAAATAATTCAAGCGTAACTGTAAAAACCGATTTGGTAGATTTGAAAATTAACGCCAGCGGTTTAGGGGTTGATTTTGGTGGAAACTATACACTCTCAGGCAATGACATTTTACAGGCTGCCGTAGATATTGGCGGAATTTTTGACCCTACGCCAACCTTAGATATAATTGGAGCAAAAATGTCTGCCAATAATGGCGACTACTGGGGAGCAGGGGCAAGCCTTGTAGGTGCAGCAGTGCCTTACGCTGGCGACTTAGCCAAAACTGGTAAAATTGCCAAAGGTATTGATAAAATCTCTGATGCCATTGATGCGGCGAAAGGTGGTGAGAAGACATTTGAAACATCAAGAGCCGCACGACGTGAAGCAATGAGGGAAGCAGGTATTCCAACAAGCCAACCGCTTCTTCCCGATAAAGCTACTAAATCAAGTGATAAGATTTTTCTTACAAGAGATGGGAAACATACTGTACAGGATGCTAAAAATGATATTAGCCATCAAGGACAGCCGCATTGGGAAGCAGGACCAACAAAACCTGATTTTAGTAAACCTGATGGCTTAAATAGGAGTGGCAACAATAACAAGCCACAAATGGGAAAACCTAAATCTAAGGCATACTATGAGTAATAGCAGGCTTGATTTTTTACTCCGTAAATCAAAAGGAAAGGGGAGACTTTCATCATATTTACAATTATTTTTAAAGATAGGTTTTCAAAATGATGAGTTACAACTTGTTGAATTAATAGAATCGGATGTGCTTGTTGCGGAAATGAAAATAGTATTATTAAATTCATCAAGAGAAATAGAGTTTATATCTGGGGAAGATACTTTTATAGAATCCGATTTACTGAGAGAAAAGTATTTAGCTTTTGAACCAAATTCTAAATGCTATTTATTCACTGGTGATTATTTGTATTGTGGTATGTTCTTATGCAAGGCTACCACTGCGTTTGAGAGGGCTTTATTGTTAGCAAAGGAGGATAATCAAAATACTTGTTTTATCTTAGACTATGAATCCAAATATTTTTTTACTGTAAACTATTATGATTCTGACAATTTAGAACACCCTAATATTTTTGATATACAAAGAAGTATTCCTGTTTCATCTGAGAATATCTCGTCAAAAATAATAGGATAATAAAAATCAAAAAGCCCCTCGATTGAGGGGCTTTTTGATTTTATAAAGCGAGTGTTTTGAGTTGTCTTTTGGTAATAAAGGCATCCAAAAAGACCTTCACCACCGATTTATCGGTATCGGGTAATTGCTCAATAAATCTAAATTGATTAAGCAATTCTTTATCCGCTAACATTCCCCCCGCAAATTCTTGGCTTGTTCCATTCATCAAAAAATCCGATGATACTTCTAAGGTATTCGCCAGTCTTGCCAAGACATCCGCCGCAGGCGTAGCCCCCTTATTTTCGTACCGTCCAATTTGGGTATAATGCACCCCCACCGACAAAGCGAGCTCTGATTGAGAAAGCCCCTTGCGTGTGCGTTCCTGTTTTATTCTTTCTGAAAATCCCATAGTAAATCTATTAATATAATGGTAAAAATAAGTAATACGCACCTATAAATCAAATTTTATAGAAGCTATACGCATATTTTTAGCGTATAGTCTTTGTTAGTATTAAAGAGTTTTAGTAATATTGTGTGCGGATACGCATATTTAAAAAAGACAAAAATATTTTTTCATTGGGGTTTCGACCAACCCACAGGAGGATAAGGGGCGGTATCTGGACACCGTCCCCCTTTGACAAATCAACAGTATGGAAATCAGCGAGATAAAACAAAGACTAAGCATCACGGCAGTTTTAGCCCATTACGGTTACAAAGCCGATAAAAACAGCCGTCTGTGTTGTCCTTTCCACGAAGACACCAAGCCCTCAATGCAGGTTTATGAATCGTCAGGGACAGTTTACTGTTTTAGTGCCAACTGCAAAACCCACGGCAGAAGTCTGGACGTAATCGAATTTATCCTACAAAAAGAGAATATCAATAAGCACGAAGCCATCAAAAAAGCGGAAAGTTTATTAGTAGCCCCCCAACCCCCAGAGGGGGAGTTAAAGACGAAGACTAACCTTCCAGCCGTGATAATGACAAAAACGCAGTTAGTGAATAAACTCTTTACCTACTTCAAAAACGGGTTAAAACTCAGTCCACAGGCAAAAGAATACTGCCAGCTCAGAGCCTTGGAGTATGACAAAGTAGAGGCGGCAGGCGCTCCTGTAGGTTTTAACGGAGGACAGTACCACCACGGAAGCCGAAAAGACGAAAACTTAATTAACGCCTGTCTTGCCCACGGCTTTTTATCGGAGAGCAAAAGCCCCAGTAGAACGGGTGAAATCATGTACAACGTATTCGCCAAAAACAGCCTTGTTTTTGGCTTGAAAGATGTTAGTAATCAAGTCGTTAGCCTATATTTTCGTTCCATCCTGAGTGAATCCCCGAAGGGCAATCAAGCCCGACATTTTTATTTAAAAGACCGTCAGGGACTTTACCCCAATTACCCCGCCCACTACGTGCCAAAGTTGATATTAACCGAAAGCATTATTGATGCAGCCACGTTATTACAAAATACTAAAATAGCCCACGAATACAGCGTATTAGCACTTTATGGCACAAATGGACTAACGGAAGAACACCAAACAGCGATTCAAAACATCAAAGCCTTAGCGGAAATTATCTTCTTTTTTGACGG
>JBBRPX010000321.1:0-3328 GCA_038227505.1 Chitinophagales bacterium | reverse complement strand
TAGAAGAATGTATATGCACCTGTCCCGGATATATTCCCTGGATTGTACTGGGGACATTTTGATTATTATATCATCAGTGGAAAAAAAGCCCACTCTATCTCTCCGCCAGCTGGCGGAGAGGAAATGGAGAAGACCGGTGCGAAGATAAAGCCTCCTCTATCTCCTCCCACGGAGGAGGAAAAGCACAAGATCGTAGCGAAGATTAGTGCGGATAATAAAAAAGTCCTGCTAAAGCAGGACTAAAAATATATTTGTGTGGAATTTATTGTTTTACAAAACGTATAGTTCTTGAAACGCCATCCATTGTATATCCTTTCATTTGATAAGTACCTGCACTAAGGTTAGAAAGGTTTACCGTGAACTGGTTGCTACCAGCAATTAAATTGTACGCAATTTTTTGCACCTGTCTTCCGCTGATATCTGTTATCACGATATCCATTTTTGTTTTTTGCGCTGCAGTTACATTCAATACCGCGTTACCCGTTACCAATGTTGGAACAAGGTTTACAATTTCAAAACCGCTTTCTTTATTCAACATTGTAGCTATTGAGCTATATGATATCGCACCATTAATATCCGTTATTTTAATACGATAATAATTTATACCTGACAACAACTTCTTATCATCAAAAAATTTCACAGTAATTCCAACTGTAGATAGACTATTGAAATTTCTTCCATCGGACGAGCGTTCAATTTCTATTTTTTCTGCATTCCCAATTACAGTAGTCCACATTAAATGAGCTTTATTATCTTGTTTTTGTACAACAAGATCAATATTATTTTGTGCAGAAAGAATTGCTCCTAAATTACCTATTACCAATGGTGCGTCCTGATTTGCACCAAGGATTGAGACAGTAGAAGCAACCTGATATGATCCACTTGGAACAAGGCCAGTTTGAATAACATTCCAGGTAGTGGCCCAAAGTCCAAGCTCAACATTTGTTGTATAATTAAAGGTCGCATTTCCATCGCCAGCCGAATAAAAAAAGAGCACATTAACTGGTGTAGAAGGCGTAACTGAAGGCTTAATATTCCACGTTCTATTTACTGCAATAAGTGGATATGAAATAGCCGGGTTTATTCCAATCTCAACTCTTGCACCGTAATTTATGTTTTGTCCATTCGAACGCCAGATGGGATTAAGTGTTGTTGCATTTGCACCTATTGGAAAAAGTACTAACCCCACGCCAATATTTGTAATAATAAGCTCGCCAGTCAAATTCGTAACTACATGACGATTTGTAAGATTGGCAGGTAAGCCTGAAATTGCAGAAACTGTAAAATCGTTTGCCCCAATTGTAAAATTACCATCAATAAAATTTAACGTACTTATAGTACGTGTTGCATGTAAAACTACTCCAGCACTATTATTTATTGTTAAGGTAGCAGGTCCAGACACCAATGGAAATTCATTTGAATTTGTGGTTTGCAATGATGACCCTCCATAAGATAAAGTTGCACTAGTTCCGTAAATAATACTTCCAGTTCCGATTACAATTGTTCCTCCATTCTGATTAAATGTACCATTGATTGTTAAAGTTACTCCATTATCCACAGTAAGTGTACCTCCAGTCGCAAGCGTTAAATTGTTTAAAGTTTGATTACTACTTATTTTTAATGTCCCTATTCCATTAATTAGAATATCATTTCCCGCAGGCAATGTACCTCCTGCAGGTCCATTTAGCTGTAAAGTATTTGATGAAACCGTCGTCAATCCTGTATAACTATTTGCTGCACTAAGAGACAAAATCCCTGCTCCAATTCCCCCTAGCGTAAGTTTTTTACCTACACCGCTAATAGAAGACAAAATATTTACATCGCCAGTGCCGTCAATGTTTACAACATTATCTGTATTATTAGCTAATGCTAGCGTCAAAAGAGCAGAACCAGCATTGACACCATCTTGAATAAACAAAGAACTATTAGAAGCATTTCTAAGTATTACATTGTTTACTGAATTTATCGTAGAACCATTTAAAGTTAACGTTCCATTAATGGCAGAACTATTACCTATACCTAACACACGAGTCCGGGCAGCACTTATCTCTACTCCACCAATAGAAAGTGAAGACGTGCCCATATCAATTCCAGCGGTTGTAGCCGTCCCCGTATTATCAAATTGCCCTACATTTGATATCAGCCAAGATCCACTTGTAGTATTTGGAGTCCAGTTTGTAGCTGTATACCAAAGATTGGCAGTGGTACCTTCGGTCCAAGAAATAGTTTGCCCCTTTGCACTCACTAAAATTAATGTTAGTGGTAATAGAAAGAAGGAAAAAGGCATAAACCTCTTTTTTAAAAAATAAAATAAGAGACTTGATGGGAAGTATATTTTTTTCATAATCAAGAATTAAAGTAATAGTTACAGGATTAACAAACGCACAAGGTTATGAGGGCAACTGTTTTTAGAGGGAAAGGACCGGTTAGTGTTCGGTTATTAACAGCAAGATACGATAAAAGCCAAAAACGCTGCCATCAATCATGCTGTGAAAGCAACAATATTTTCCACATAAAAAAACTAATTGTGCAAATTGATAAGCCCGCGCTAAGCGGGGCTTATATAATGGCATTTCAAATATTATTGTTTTACAAAACGTATGGTTTTCGACACCCCACCGGCAGCATAACCGATGAGCTGATAAGAACCGGCTGCGAAGTTCACCAGGTTTAATATAATTTGATTATTCCCTGCTATCAAATTGCAATTGATCTTTTGTACCAGCCTGCCGCTGATATCTGTTATAACAATCTCCATTTTTGTTTTTTGTGCAGCAGCTACATGTAGTATGGCATTGCTGCGTACTGGGTTGGGATAAATATTTATACTATCAAAACCGCTTGCTTTATTGAGCAGGGCGATCGTTGTGCTGTAGGTTGTTTTACCATTGGCATCGGTCATTTTCAACCGGTAATAATTTATTCCTGGCAAAGGATTGTTATCAGTAAAATCAAATGGTTGCAGGCAACGCAATGTATCGGCTGTGATCGTGGTAAGGGCATCAAATTTTCTGCCGGCTACACTTCTTTCCACCAGCATTTTTACAGCAAACCCATTTGTGCACTCAATTTTCCAATGCAAATGATTTGCATTTCCCTGTTTGAAGCCGGTGAAATAATTGAGGGTAAAAGGAAGTGGGTTGGAGGTATCGGTACTACCCAATGAAAATGGCACATTAAAATTATTCACGCCTGCCCATGTTATCGATCCTGCCGCGAAACCACTTCCTGTATTGAAGCTGCCGCCATAATTATCCCATTGATTGCTACCGTTAAAATGCGCTATCACTAGTTTACTAAGGTTGTTGATATACAAAGCTCCGCCATT
>JBBRPX010000320.1:0-3347 GCA_038227505.1 Chitinophagales bacterium | reverse complement strand
CCTATCTTTACTTTGTTAATTAATGGTTTTAGTTTTTCGCTATTGACTGAAGTAGCTTTTTTGAAGTCCGATTCAGTGCATTGTAACAACTAAGTCATTATTCTTTTTTATTTATTTAAAAGTTTTTACAATGAACATTTATGTAGGAAATCTTAGTTGGTCTATGACTGATGACGATTTAATGAATCTCTTCACAGAGCACGGCAGCGTTACCAGCGCTAAAATTTTGAAGGACAAAATGAACGGCCGTAGCAAAGGATTTGGTTTTGTTGAAATGGAAGACGACGAAGCTGCTAAAGCTGCAATCGCTGCCTTAAACGAAATTGAAGTTCAGGGTCGTAAATTAATCGTTAACGAATCTCAACCACGTCAGGAAGGTGATCGTCCAAAACGCAGCTTCGGCGGCGGCGGTGGCGGTGGCTACAAGAAAAGTGGTGGCGGTGGCGGTGGCTACGGCGGCGGCGGAAGTGGTGGCGGTGGTGGCGGCTACGGCGGCGGCGGAAACCGTGGCGGTTCTGGCGGTTCTGGCGGCGGCGGAGGATACAACAGAGATTATTAATCATCCCGATACAAGCATATTTAAAATCCTTTCCATGCGAAAGGATTTTTTTTTGTTTACTATTTTAAATTAAACCAGATGCTGAGTAATAATGATATACTAAAAAAATTAAGAGTAGCGCTTTCCTTGCGTAATGAAGATATTATCGAAATATTGAAGCTTGTTGATTTTGAAATTACCAAGGGTGCTTTGGGCGATTTGTTCAGAAAGGAAGATCATCCAGGGTTTGTAGAAGCCGGGGACCAATTGTTACGGAATTTTTTAAACGGGCTGATTATTTATAAAAGAGGGAAAGCTGGGTGAACCTAAAATTATTGAAAGGGATAAAGAAGAATGAGTAAGGTTGTACGTTACTCGTAGCTCATTGCTCATTGCCATAGCTTTCCACTAAATTGCAATTCTAAATTTTTATTCATGGGAAAAGGAAGACTGGAAGCCTTCAGTGATGGTGTGCTGGCTATCATTATTACTATCATGGTTCTTGAAATGAAAGTACCTCATGGAAATACTTTTCAGTACCTGGTGCCCTTAATGCCGACATTTATAAGTTACCTACTCAGCTTTATTTATATCGGTATCTACTGGAATAATCACCACCATTTAATGCATACGGTCAACAAAATAAGTGGGCCGGTACTTTGGTCAAATACGCACTTGCTTTTCTGGCTTTCATTGGTACCATTTGCAACTGCCTGGATGGGCGAAAACCATTTCAGCAAATGGCCGGTTATACTATACGGCTTTATTTTAATGATGGCAGGTGTGGCCTATTATATACTGGCACATTGCCTTACTGCTATTCATGGTAAGGATTCTGTACTGGCTAAAGCAATAGGCAAGGATAAAAAAGGAATTATATCAGTTGTTTTATACATCGCCGGCATCATCGTATCTATACTTATACACACATGGGCAGGATTTTCATTGTATGTAATAGTAGCTGTGATATGGTTTATCCCCGATAGAAGAATTGAGAAGAAACTGGAAACTGTAGATCATCCTGTAGATTGATAAAGATCAACTTACTTTTTTGGGAGGCAGGTCAAAAGCTACAGCATCATGCTCAAAATGGCCTTTATGGCTCCCATCGCAAAATGGTTTATTTTGCGATAAGCCGCAACGACAGATAGAAATAACTTCTCTGCCCTGGAGATTATAAACGCCGCCTTCTTTGTCAACAATTTCAAAATCGCCTTCAATTTTTATTGACCCGTTACTGTTTACTGTAATTTTTGTTTTAGACATTATGCTATTTTTAAGTTTTGTTAAAATTACTTACTTAAAAGCAAACTATTCCTTTAAAAATAATTCTACAGTTGCGTTCTTACTAAAATTACTTGATAGATGCACTTCATATCTTTTAGATTTTGTTGTAACAATCATGAGTGCCGTGCATGGCGGTATTGTTCCCAGGCTTTCTGCAACCAGCCGTAAATGTATAATCGGTTTTGTATTTTTATTCAGACTCACATAAAAAGTGATTGGCTTTTCTGTAATCCGCTTTTTAAAAATCCGCTGAACCTGTTCTTCATAAACAGAAACAGAATCGCCATCAATTTCAGCATTGTCATACACGTCCACCTTTATTGAATCCTTTTCTGCAGATGCGATTTCCAAAAGTGATTGAACATCGGTTTCCCGTTCTATTATTACCGCAGGTGCTGGCGAAAGCTTTATGGCAGGGATATTTTTTTCAACAGGGGTGGTTGGAGAAGTAACAACCGCTGTTATCGGTTTTTTTACTACAGGTACTTCTGGCGCCGGTTTATTCTTGTTTACAGGTTTTATAACCAATGCCGGCCCTGGCTTCTTAGAAAGAACAACAGGTTCTTTTTTAATTTCCGGCCTGTTCTTCTGCAGCCATCCTTTTACATCCGGCGTGCACCCCTTTATATTAGAGATCCATATCCCATCCAGCAGATCCTTATTTCCTTCACGGGAAAGTTTAACCAGGTAAGTACCGAGGCAGTTTCCATAAATACCAAGGTCAACAGCAATAGTTGACACTTCCTTAAATACAAGTAAAGAATCTTTTTTGAGATAACGCCCGACAATTTTATAATGCTCATATTTATTGCCTTCGTAATAAAGGTGGGTGATCCCTGTAAATAAAGAATCTTCAAAATTAAATATTTCAATTACAAGCTTTGGCTGGCCCAGATCAGTTGCATAGCTTAAAAATCTACCTTCCCAAATACCGCTGATATTTTTTTGAGAAAAGCTGCTATATGAAATAAAACAAAAGGCCAACAGTATTAATAAACGCTTCGGAATCATTAAAAATAATTGTTGGGTATGTAATTTATAATTTCAAATATAAGATACGGCAATTTTAAACTAAAGAATGCAAGACATGTCTGCAGCCAATTAAATAACTAAAAGGAAATATAAATACAGATCATAAATTAATCAATTCAATACTCCGATTCATTATTAAGAAAGTATTAAACGCAAAAAAGCCTCTCAGTTTCCTGAAAGGCTTTTTAATAAATATGGCAGCTACCTACTCTCCCGCATTTCTGTGCAGTACCATCGGCCATGAGGGGCTTAACTTCTCTGTTCGGTATGGGAAGAGGTGAACACCCTCGGCAAAACCACCATAAGGCGTTTTGTCGGGACTAACTAAAAGTTAGGTGACAATAAATAAGGTGACATATTGGAATAAGAAGTAAAGTAGAGTAAAAAAATATAATTATTCTTCCTAAGAAAAATAAAAAATAAAGCTTACGGGCAATTAGTACTACTCGGCTTTGATGTTACCACCTGTATACCTATAGCCTATCAACGT
>JBBRPX010000319.1:0-3365 GCA_038227505.1 Chitinophagales bacterium | reverse complement strand
AGAAACGGCTGGAGATAAAATGGTGATCTCATAAAAACTAATGACCGTAAACAAAATAACTCTATTCCAGCCTAACTACTGATTCAGATATCCCAAATATAATTTCTTCTTTTGGTTTTTTTACATAAGAGCCGAAAACCCAGTCCCAGCAGGATAAAATTGAGGTATAGTTGGAATTTGTTTCTTCCAATTTATTTGAATGATGGATGCGGTGCATGCCTGGTGATGTAATAAATATCCTAACCAGTTTATCAATTTTATCTGTGATAGAAATGTTGGAATGATGAAAGAGGATCATGGAAAAATGGATGGTGCTGAAAATAACTACTTCAAAACCAGTAATACCGATCAATGGATAAAAAAACATTCTGAAAATAAAAGAGAGCAGCAACTCTATAGAATGAAACCGTATACCGGTTGTAGAATTCATCTGTTCATCTTTATGATGAAATGAATGAAACCGCCAGAGAAATGGGATCACATGGTTAAAGCGATGCCACCAGTACATTAAAACGTCTGCAATTATCAAAACAATGATCAATTTTAAAAAAGGATTAATAGTAAATTGAAAAAGCAGTCCGAACTTTTTTGTTTCAGCCCAATTTAAATATTTTGAAAAATAGAAACCGGCAGAAAAACTGATAGACACATTGATTGCACCAAAAAAAAAGTTTATAAGATCATGCTTTAAAACCCTGTGAATTTTTCTTTGGGGAACCAAATGCTCGCTGACAAATATTACAGCAAAAACAGTTGCTAAAATAACTGCCTGATAATCTTTTATGAATAAAATGAACTTCATTAATTTTTTTAAGGGGTATTATTTTAATTTAAATCTTGAATTAATAATTTCATACAAAATATCAGGCAGCAGGCAATATATTCCGCACCTGGTTTTTGTATTATTTACGTTATCCAAATGAATGGCTGATAAAGCTACACTGTAAGTTTGTAAGAAAATATTAATTACAAACCTTCTTTTATTTTTAAATAAATTTATTTTAAACTTCTTATTTGTTGCACAGCATCCTTTACTTCTGTAACCGGGCGTTTACATGCTTTATCCTGACATACGTAAATAGTAGTTTGCCCTTCCACAAATTTATTCTCAAGCAATTCCAAACTTGATTTTTCTTTGGTTCCTGTTAAAAGAACATTGGGCAAATAGTATTCATCTATCATCTCACGCTTACCTTCAACATACTTGCCTACAATAGCCACTTCATACAAACCGTTTACAACACCTGCTTCCAATATACCCCAGTTCGGATAAAAATAAATTTGTTGCTGCAGTTTTTTTTGAACATTAAGCAACATTTGAGTTGCCGTTTTAATTTCAGTATCATCACTAAAAAAATGCCCTAAATAAAAAAGATTTTTTGCCATTTCTGAATTGGAAGAAGGAATTACATTATCTGCTATTTCCATTTTACGTGCAATAAGATTTGAATGCTGATTGTGCGTATAATAGAACATTCCGGATGAGCTGTCAAAAAAATGCGTTTGTGTGTAAGCCCCAATATCATTGGCTTTATACAACCATTTCTCATCAAAAGTTGCCTGGTACAAATTTATAAAAGCAGAAATACTAAAGGCATAATCATCCAAAAAACCTTCAATAGAAGATTTGCCATTTTTATAATTGCGCTTTATTTCGTTATTACTGCTAATGGCTTTACTCCATAAAAAATTGGCATTTTTAATAGCTGCATCCAAAAACTTTTTTTCTCCAAATGTTCTGTAGGCATCTGTATATCCTGTTACCATAAGCGCATTCCATGCAGTTAATATTTTATCAGCCAAATTTGGATGCACCCTTTTGTTGCGGACAGTAAGAAGTGTTGATTTATCTGCTTCAATTTTTTCTTTGAGCTTTTGTTGAGTGATATTAAATTTTACTGCTACAGCTTCATCAGAAATTTTTCTGAATAAAATATTTTTACCATTTTCCCAGTTTCCCGCTGCTGAAATATTATAGTAGGCTATAAAAAGAGGAGCCTCTCCACCCAAAATTTTTTCAAGTTCGTCTTTCGTCCACACATAAAATTTTCCTTCTTCACCTTCGCTGTCTGCATCAAGAGATGAATAAAATCCGCCTTCGGAAGAAGTCATTTCTCTTTCAATAAAATCAAGCGTTTCATACACTATTTTTTTGTACTGAGGATCTTTTGTTTTCTGAAAAGCATGCGCATATAAACTTACCAGTTGGGCATTATCATATAACATTTTTTCAAAGTGAGGCACGTGCCAGTCAGCATCAGTTGAGTATCTTGCAAAACCACCGCCTGCATGGTCGTAAATGCCGCCCATTGCCATATTATTTAAAGTGGTTGTTACAGCATGCAATGCATCGGCATTTTTACTGAGGTAATTGTAATAAAGTAAATATTCCCAAACAGCCGGCATCGGAAATTTAGGCGCCCGTTTTTCGCCTCCTTTTTCATAATCTAAATTTGATTGCATGTTTTTAAAATTGGCATCCAGATCCTTCATCGTAAATGTGGCCGTTGCTTTATTGAACGGTACGTTTTCCATTGCATGAATACCTTGCGTAACCTTTGCAGCCTGTTCACTGAGCGTTGCCGGATTTTTTTTATACAGGTCAATATAATATTCCAGCATTTGTATCCAGTTTTTTTTGGGGAAATATGTGCCGGCATAAAAAGGTTTTCCGTCAGGCATTGCCAGCGCATTTAGCGGCCATCCGCCGCTTCCGTTAATTAATTGAGCTGCATTCATATAAACCTGGTCCACATCCGGGCGCTCTTCCCTGTCTACTTTTATGCAGATAAAATGCTCGTTCATGATGCGTGCAACAGCCGTGTCTTCATAAGTTTCTTTTTCCATTACATGGCACCAATGGCAGGCTGCATAGCCAACACTGATAATAATCATTTTCTTTTCGTCCTTTGCTTTCTGCAATGCTTTATCTCCCCAGGGATACCAGTTTACTGGGTTGTGCGCATGCTGCAATAAATAAGGACTGCTTTCGTGAATAAGTTCATTGGTATATACATGCGTTTCCATTTTGCTTTGTTGATTTTTATTTTGCCCGCAGGATGCTGCAGAAATTAGCAATAAGCTAAAAAAAAGTATAGCTAATCTATTTTTCATGATGCGTTCTTGAATATTTATCGATGCTACTTTTATGCCAGTATAATATAAAGTATAAAATCTTTGAACGGTTAGGTTTGTTTAATATTTGCACATTTTTACTTTATCGGTAACTAATTAATATACCTGCCTGCACATTATGTAATGTGTGAAGAGTGATGTTTAATCCAGCTATTGCGGACTTTCTTTTAAAATAAATAGGAATGAATTTTGCCTAAATTCAGGTACGAATTAAATCTTAATAAAGTATT
>JBBRPX010000318.1:0-3372 GCA_038227505.1 Chitinophagales bacterium | reverse complement strand
AATATTCAATTAATGCAGGCAGATTTATCAGATAAAACACAAACAGAAAAATTTGCTACCTGGTGTTTACAAATTGCTACTCCAGATGTTTTGATAAACAATGCCGGTGGATTTACACCCGGTAATATTTTAGATGAACCGGATGGAAGTCTGGAAAACATGATCAACAATAATCTCTACAGCACTTACTATCTTACAAAATATTTAGCCCCACAAATGAAAATGAAGGGAAGCGGACATATTTTTAATATTTGTTCTGTCGCAGGTTTACAGGCTTACAATGGGGGAGGTAGCTATAGTATAAGCAAATTTGCTATGAATGGGTTTAGCCAAAATTTAAGGCACGAATTAAAAGAACATAATATTAAGGTAACAGCCATTTTTCCGGGTGCTGTTTTTACAGATTCGTGGCGGGGATTTGATAATAGCAATAACAGAATAATGGAGCCAACTGATATTGCCGAAATTATAATAGCATGTACAAAAATGAGTGCAGCTGCGGTACCTGAAGAAATTATATTGAGACCACAACTAGGCGATTTGTAATTAACAGTTTCTTAATTTTTTTTGTGATAAAAGAAACCGTGCCGCAGAAATTGTTATTTAATTTTGTCTTCCCGTTTACAAATGAATTATGAATTTATTTTTTACAAAACTTTTTTATTGCCTTTTGTTTATATGTTTTTGGTTTGAAGTTGCAGCTCAGGCAAAATTTACAGCTACAGCAACGCCATCCAGCGCAGGTAAAGATGAATATATAACTTTGTCTCTAACTGTAGCAAATGGTACAAATGTTCAAAAAATCACTCCCCCTTCCCTAAATGATTTCAACGTTGTAAGTGGCCCTAGTACAACCACAGAACAAAATACCATTAATGGTGAAACAAGCATATATATATCATTAAGCTATGTTTTACTATCAAAAAAAATTGGGACAATAAAAATACCTGCTGCTACAGCATTAATAGATGGGCGTACTTTTAAAAGCAATTCAATAAGCATAACTGTATCAAAAAATAAATCAAACCTATCGGCTCAAAATAATTCAAATGCAGTATCTATACAATCAATGCTATCAGGTTTTGATCCATTTAATGAACCAAAAGAACAAACAACCTTTAGTGATTACATTTTACACAAGGGAGAAAATATTCAAAAGAAGGTAAACGACAATATGCAGCTTCGGTTGGAGACTAGTAAAAGCAGTTGTTATGTTGGAGAGCCACTGCTTGCCACCTATAAATTATATACAAGATTAAAGAGTGAAAGCAACCTGTCTAAAAATCCATCGTTTAACGGCTTTTCTGTTATAGAAATGACTCAACCAAATGACGGATTAGGCTTTTCAAACGAAAAGCTAAATGGAAAATATTACAACGTATATACTATCAGAAAAGCACAATTGTATCCTTTGCAGCCGGGGCAATTAGAAGTTGAATCTGCCACACTTGACAATAAAATAAGTTTTATAAAGTATAGTGGCAACAATGGCAACAATTATAATGTTGACCCAAATGCACTAATAACAGAAACAGTAGCATTAACAAGCAAGCCAGGTATAATAACTGTAAAACCATTGCCTGAAGTTGGCAAACCGAGTGGATTTAAAGGGGCAGTTGGAAATTTTACGATGGAGACTATTCTACAAAAAAATAATTTTACCACAGACGAGGCAGGAAAAATTTTTATTACAATTGCCGGTAGTGGTAACATGCATTTACTTACCCTACCTGATATAAAATGGCCACCAGGCTTTGAAGTATTTGATGTAAAAGTTACTGACAACACAGATAACAAAACTGTGCCAATTAGCGGCAGCAAAACTTTTGAAATACCTTTTTCAATTTCTAAAAAAGGGTTATACGAAATTCCTGCAATCAACTTTAGTTATTTTGATCCCGTAGCTAAAACTTATAAAAACACAACTTCATTAACTATTCCATTTACAGTTATAAATGGCAGGCAAATAAATAATGTAGCGGCCGGTAAAAGAATAAATGAAAACGAATCGCTCACAGAAAAAGTCATGTCGTCAAAATGGTTAATTTTTCTTTTTGTTGCAGGAATAATAATAGCAAGTCTAATATTTTGGATGAGTAGGGATAAAAAAGAAAAAACGGATTTTGCTATCTCAACTAAGGAAACCGTTTTAGAAAATTCGTCTGATCTTTACCCTCAGCAAAACCCATTAACCAAAACGGAAGATTGTCTTTTTAGAAATGAGTGCAATCGATTTTATAGCATTATTAATGATGAATTTAAAACTTTTTTATCGAGAAGATTTAATATTTCGGTAGAAGATTTAAATAACAAAAGGTTGGCAATTATGATGGATAAAGCCGGTATACCAAACCAAACTATATTACAAACACAAGATTTAGTAAAAGAAATTGAATTTCAGTTATACACTCCTTACGAAAAAAATGATGAGTTAAACCGAATGTATTCAAAAGCACAAAACATTGTACAATTATTGACAAGCAAAACTATTAGCTAGTCTGTAAATTTATAACCTACTCCTCTGGCAGAATGAAAATAACGGGGGTTCCTGCTATCTTCCTCAAAATATTTACGAAAGTTTAAAATAAAATTATCAATTGTCCTTGTCGTTGGATAGACATTATAACCCCATACGGCCTGCAAAATTTTTTCTCTTGTAACAACATCATTTTTATTTTCTATAAGTAATTTTAAAAGCATCAATTCTTTTTTAGTGAGCTCAAATTTTACCCCATTTTTATTAAAAGATTCTGCGGCTTTAAAGTCAATTTTATTTTTACCAAATTCATACACATCGGGTAATGGTTGCTTTAATAGAAGTTGTTCACTTTTTTTTATGAGCTTGTCTACTCTCAATAATAATTCTTCTAAGTTAAAAGGTTTTGTAAGGTAATCATCTGCACCTTTTTTTAAGCCAAGCACTCTGTCAGCACTGCCGTTCTTTGCGCTTAATATTAATATTGGAAGTTCAGTATTGTTTAATCTAATAGTCTCGCAAACTTGTATACCATCAATCTCTGGTAACATCACATCTAAAATAATCAAATCAAAATGCTCTTGTGACACCATTTTTAGGGCTTGTGCTCCATCAAAACAACTGGTCACTTCATACCCTTCCAACTCTAAATTTAATTTTAAGGCTTCTTGCAGGTTCTCTTCATCTTCTACAAGCAGTATTGAATATCTTTTTATTGCCATGTTTTTAATTTAAGCTTCAGCTGTTAGCCACATAGCAAATATACTTCCACCTTTCGGGTTATCTTCAATAGAGACACTCCCATTATGTGTTTTAGAAATTCTGTTTGTTAAATATAATCCCAACCCTGTACCTTTTGCTCTTTTAGTTGCTTCGTTTCCTGCTCTATAAAATTT
>JBBRPX010000317.1:0-3424 GCA_038227505.1 Chitinophagales bacterium | reverse complement strand
GATCGTTCTCTACTCCTTTTTTTTCCTTAAGTTTTGAAGGACTTTTTCAGTGCCCTCGATTTCAGCGGACCTTTTTTTATAAATCTGATTTTCTATAATTCAGGGGCTTTTACTTTCTTCTTTGTTACAACTTCTGCTGCAGCACCCAATGGTTTATCTTTCGCAAAATCTATTAATATCGGTGCTCCTACAAATATAGAAGAGTAGGTTCCGGTTATAACACCAATCATCATAGCAAAAGCAAATCCTTTGGTAACCTCGCCACCAAAAATGAATAGGATAAGTAAGGTTAAGAAAACTGTAAGCGATGTCATAATTGTACGGCTTAGCGTATCATTAATAGCTCGGTTAATAATGTTTGTTTTGTTATCGCCTTTCATATCTCTGCTATACTCACGTATTCTATCAAATACAATTACAGTATCATTCATAGAGAAACCAATAACAGTTAGTACCGCTGCAATAAAATGCTGGTCTATTTCTAATGGGAAGGGAACGATATCTTTTAAGAATGAGAATACAGCCAATGTAACCAAAACATCATGTATCAATGTAACGATAGTACCTGCAGAATATCTCCAGTCACGAAAGCGTATGAAAATATAAATGAAGATGGCCAACATAGCAAAGATGGTTGCTTTTATAGCGCCACGCTTTAAATCATCTGATATAGATGGTTGCACAGTAGAGTAACTCTGGATATTTGTTTTTGCAAACTGCTCATAAGATAAATCTGCAGGTAGTACCTTTTTAAGGCCTTCATACAATTTTGTCTTTACTAATGAATCAACATTTTCCTGACCTATTAAATAAGATGTTGTAATATTTAAGTGCCTACTGTCACCTACAGTTTTTATTACAGGAAATTCACCGTTAAATGATTTCGAAAGATCATCCTGTATGTCTGAATTTTTTAAAGGCTTATCAAATTGCACCGTGTAACTTCTACCACCCTTAAACTCCACACCTTCATTAAAACCATGGAAAAACGAAGCTACGCCTAATGATAAAACGACTGCGGATATTACATAAGCAATCTTTCTTTTTTCAATAAACTTATAATTAGCATGTTGAAATATTTTACGGGAAATATTTGTAAAATAATTGAAGTGGTGATTTTTGTTTGTACGCAAATCAGTGATTAATCTAGATACTAATATTCCACAGAAAAGAGACAATGAAATACCAATCATCTGTGTGGTTGCAAAACCTAGCACGGGGCCAAGACCAAAGAAGAATAATATAGCTGCTGTAAGAAAAGAGGTAATATGCGCATCTAATACCGGAGCAAGAGAACGACGGTAGCCTTCGTTGATGGCTGCCGGGTAAGATTTACCTTTCGTAAGTTCTTCCTTTATTCTTTCAAAAATGATAACGTTTGTATCTACTGCTAAACCAATAGTAAGCACCAAACCTGCAATACCTGCAGCAGTGAGTGTAAAGCCAAACATTGCCAACACTCCAATGGTAAATAGTAAGTTTAATATTAGTGCAATGTTTGCAACCCAACCGCCAGTGTTATAATAAACCAACATTAAAATAAATATGACGGCAAAAGAAATTAAGAATGCATTTCTTCCTCCAATTAAACCTTCTTGCCCAATGGTAGCACCAACCACTTGCTCTTGTACAATTTTAGCAGGTGCATCTAATTTACCAGACTTTAAAACGTTTGATAAATCCTGTGCAGCTTCTACCGTAAAGTTTCCTGAGATTTCTGTATTACCACCTTCAATTTTACCATTAACTCTTGGAGAAGAATAAACAATATCATCCAATGAAATAGCTACATAACGTCCATTATTTTTTTCCGTAAGATTAGCCCAAGTTCTTGAACCGGTTGGCGTCATTTGCATTTTAATTGAAGGCATTCCTTTTTCATCATAACCTTGATTAGCTTCTGCTACTCCGTCACCTTCTAATGGTGCTTTATCCAAACCATTCACTTTTTCAACAGCATATACCTCAAAGAAAGAACCTGTTTTAGATTTTTGTTCTATACCGTACATCAACTTTACGTTGCTGCCAAGTAAGTTTGTAAATGCTGGATTAGCAAAGTAAGAATTAAGCAAAGAAGTGTCTTTATAGGAAACCATACCAATGTATGGGGTTTCATATAACTGACCGTTCTTAGGATCTACAGGGAACTGCATGATAGATCCAATAATACCTGTAGCAGCAGAGTCTCTTTTCGCTTTTGCCGAATCGCTTATTTTTGTAGTATCTGTGCCCTTTAAATATTGAGCCAATCCTTTGTCAGCATCTGTAAATGATTTTTGAAACTCCTGGTCTCTTAGCAATACAACACTCCAAAATTGAAGGTTTGCAGAAGACTGAAGAAACTTACGAACTCTTTCAGGATTTGTAACACCTGCTAGCTCTACATTAATTACTCCTTTGTTTTCATCCAAATTAATATTGGGCTGTGCTACACCAAACTTATCAATACGCTTTTGTAATATTTTGTAAGTCTGCGTAATAGCACCTCTACCTATTTCTTTAATTTTTGTGGTAACTGTATTATCATTATCACCAGGCTTAACATCTTTGTTTGGGCCTGAAAATAATGTAGCTAGTTTGCCCTCGCCATTTTGTGCAATGTATGCTTTGCTAAAAAGGTCTACAAAGTTTGCATCGCTGTTTACTTTTTGGGCATTCGCTGTTTGCAAAGATTTTAATAGAGCAGGATCTTTTGGGTTGTTGCTTAAAGATTTCAATAAACCTTGCAGGCTCACATCCATCGTTACGCTCATTCCACCCTGCAAATCAAGACCTAAATTTAATTCGTACTCTTTACATTTTTGATAAGTTGTACCAACTACAGGATAAATTTCTTTCTCTTTAGTGCTGTCTAAAATGTGCTGTGTTTTTGCTTTGATAACATTCGCTTTATCATCAGCATTCATGCCCGCTGTCTGGTTTTTTACCAGACGAGTAGCCGTTTCCTTTACTTTTCCTTCGTAGTTGTGCACTACCAAAGTGTAGGAGAGTTCCCAAAGAGATATCAAAATTAATGCAATGGTGAAGAACCAAACTAAACCTTTCAGTTTCATGTTAAAATACTTTAATAATAAGCTATGTTAATTTTTTACAAGTGTGCAAAGATAGGGGAAAAAGGTAAAGATGGTTTACGTGTTTTAATTTAAAATAATTGCCGAAATGTAGTAAAAATTTCAGGTGAAAAAGATAGAAAATAATCAAATTATTTCCTTCAAATATTCATTTATTATTTTCTAAATAAATAGATTTTTTAGAATTTAAATTGAGCGATAAACAAACCAAAAATGAAATGGAACTTTTAAATATTGCTTAAACAAATAACTATACTTTTGTAATTCAACATTTATTAACGATATGCAGTTGTCCTCTCTTTTAAAAAGATTTAATGAGCCCGAAACATTAAAAATGGCAAAACTTGGTCGTG
>JBBRPX010000316.1:0-3434 GCA_038227505.1 Chitinophagales bacterium | reverse complement strand
TTTACCTGCTGCATCAAATAGCTGTATTTGTTTGTACGCTACTGCACCGGTAACAATTATATAATCTTTTGCCGGATTAGGTGAAATGGATATTGAAGTAATTTTTGAAAAATCTGCTCTTACAATGTTGCTGTATTTATAATCTCCGCTTATGCCCATTTCCTTAAGGCGATAAAGATTCATACCAATAACCGGGTTTTCATCTGCTGTTGTATAACTGTTACGGCCAGCCCTGTTTAATGCACTTACTTCTGCAAATATTGTCCAGCTTTGATTGTCTGTACTTCTTTCAACAGCAAATTTTGAAAAATCAATTTCATTTTCGGTTTCCCAATTAAGTTTTACACTGCTACTTTGTTTTTGAGCAGTAAAGCTGATAAGTGTTACAGGGAGTGGAAAAAAAGCAGCGCCAAGAATGTACTCTGTACTTTCGCCTGTAACAGTAATTGTTTTTGCCGGCTGGTTTGGCAAATTGGGTAGCTGTGCCCATATTGCTACAGAATTGTCGGTTCTTTTTGCCAGCCTCAGCGATGCCTCGTTACCTGCATTTACAAGCGGATTTCCGTTGTAATTGTACACTGCTGTATATTGTGGAGAAGTGCCCCCTGCCTGAAATACGCCAAAATATTTATTGTTGCTGCCGGAGTTAGCCCCAACTGTTGAATTAGGAATGGTATCTACCCTGTAAACTTGTATTCCGGCTGGGCTGCCACTGGTAGAAGTAACAGTAAAATTCTCCCCATCGGGATGACTTATGCTGGCTGCTTTTGTAGGGTTGGTATAATCATAAGCAGACGCATCGCCTAATGAAGCGCCACTGGTTTGCCAGGCTGGTGTGTTTATTAGTGTGCCAAATTTTGAACCATATCCGCCGGTTATTGTTCCATTTCCTTCATCCAATCTAAAATAGCTTTGCAGGTTTGTATATTCAGGATGAGAGGAGTTTATTTTCTTACACATCCAATCCCTTATTTCAGTTTGCGTTAATGCCACATTTCTCCATATCCTTGTTTCATCTAGTTGACCATCTAAGGTTCCATCTCCATTGCTGTTACCAAAGCTTTGGCGTGGACCAATAAAATAATTACCTGAAGAGTTACTGAAATTATCGGTATAACCAGGATTGCCTGCGGCCACACCATCAATATAAAATTGTATTTGTGTACCGGTATAAACTACCGCAACATGATGCCATTTGGTATCAGCTATTATAGTAGTAGAAGCAACATAGTTGATGCCGACTTTTGTAAAAAACAACGTATTATCATTTAACAATCCAACGCCCCATGAACCATTATTATCGCCTGCAATAAGCGTTTTACCATAATTGTTTAATGTTGTTGTAACCATATCTCTTTTTACCCATGTTTCATAAGTGAAGGGTTGGGAACCAAAATCGTAACCGCTTCCAATATTGATGTATGGAGAAGTGGTCAGGCTTCCTGTTCCTGTTAACTGAATTGTATTTCCGCTGCCTGGTTTTTTTAAATCGTTTACATACGTATCAAAGATTTGGGCCGAAGATAAAGCAGCATTGTAAATTTTTATATCGTCAAGCTTACCCTTAAAATGCCCCACATTGGCGTCGGTATAATTAGCAACACCGGCAGGACTAACAACTGCACCAATACTTAATTTTTTACCTGATACTATTACTGGCTGCGTAGCAGTATTTGCAGTGGAAACCAATACGCCATTAATAAACATTTTTATGGTGGTTCCGCTCCTTGTAACTACCCAGTTGTACCAGTTATTTTCGGGTAATGAAGCATAAGTGTAATCTGCATAATTATTGAGGCAATGGGCTTGAGTAGTGTATTTACCAGACCCACTTAAATTTATTATAAGAATCTGGCTATTTCCCGGGCAAGGACCAGCATTTCCACCATAACCTAATAGCCCCGGCTGGTTTACAATAGAACCAACATCTGCATTAAACCAAAGCGAAATTGTATTATCGCCTGTAGGTAAGGCATCTGCAACAGCTTCTATATAATTATTAACCCCATCAAAATAATAAGCGCTGTTCGCATCGCCAAACCGGTCTGTGGTAAGCGTTGCGCCATTTACAGCCCCATTGGCTGTGCCGGTTGCATCATTGGCATTGCCGTTAAACGGATAAGAAGCCACCAAACCCTGTGCATGGCCAGGTATTGATACCAGCATTATGCAAATAAATAAGTAAACCTTTTTCATTGTTGTAAATTTTTATAAATAAAAAATACGATAGATAAACGACAGCAGGGAATTGGTTTAAGGAAATTCAACAGAATTGGAAAGAATGGTACAAAAATGAATAAGTGAACGCGATCAGGAAATACTCAATTTGTAGTAGAATAACAGAAGGGCCAACTAATTTGAATACTTTTACCGGCAATTAAATCTTCTCTTATTTAATGAAGGCATCTATTTTCATTTTATCCCTGTTGTTATTTGCCTGCATGTTGCCATGCAATGCGCAAACAAAAATTATTGACAGCCTTAAAAAAAACATTCTGAAAGCTAAATCTGCCCATGAAAAAATTCAGGCTGTTTTTTTATTGTGTGATGAAAGGGCTTCATTGAATACTGATACCCTTTTAGCTTATGCTTCAACTGCAAAAAAAATAGCATTACAGCAAAATAATGAGCTGAATATTGTAAAAGCTACTTACTATTTATCCGCATGGCAGTTAAAGAACAGCCTTTATGATTCTGTAATTCTTACTTGTAACAACAGCATAAGCTGGTTGAAAAAAACTACAGCCGATAAAGAACTGCTGACTTCATTTTCTTTGTTAAAGGCCGGAGCCCTGATAAGGAGCAACCGTTTTAAGGAAGCACTTTCTCTTATGTATGATATGCTGCATGAAGAAGAAAAAAATACAGATACATTGACCCAGATAAAAATAAAAACAAGTATTGGCTGGGTAAACATGGAAATGGATCAAAATACCGAGGCAATTAGCTGGTTTTATAAAGCATTGCAAACTTCCACTAATCCTGAATATTTAAAACAATATGCTGTGCTGTTTTCCAACATGGCTTCTACTTATAATAACCTCGGAAATTTTGATTCAGCATTTTACTATGTAGAAAAAGCAATTGCATCGAGCAGGAAAAATGAGCAACTTACCTCGCTTGCCAATGCACTCAATATACGGGCCGATATCTATATCAATTCCAAAAACAATGCGGCTGCAGAAAAAGACCTAATTGAAGCCCTGGTAATCCGAAAACAGATAGCCGACCCTTTTTACATTGTTTCTGACCTTGCACAACTGGCGAATTTTTACGCCATAAACAACCAACAGCAAAAAGGAATTGAAACGGCTATGCAGGGCCTATTAATTGCTGAAAAATATTAACTGGCCTCTAAATTACCCATACTTTACAGGGCACTTGCAGAAAATTACAAACTCAAGGGTGATAACGCAAATTATGCCGCAACGCTT
>JBBRPX010000315.1:0-3435 GCA_038227505.1 Chitinophagales bacterium | reverse complement strand
GCGGCGATCAAAGAGATTTTGCATTTGCAAAACATTTTAATATTCCAATTACAAATATTATTGGGGAGCATTACAATGGCGAAGAAGCCAACTCAACAAAAGACGCAACGCTGCAAAACTCCGGGTTTTTAGATGGCATGTTAATGAAAGATGCTATAGTAATTGCCATAAATAAAATTGAAGAATTGGGCATCGGAAAACGAAAAGTGAACTACCGCATGAGAGATGCCGGTTTCAGTCGCCAGCGTTATTGGGGCGAACCTTTTCCAATAATTTGGCAAGATGATGTTGCGGTTCCGTTGACTGAAAGTGATTTGCCGTTAGAATTACCGTATGCTGAAAAATACGGACCCGGACCAAATGGCGAAGGTCCATTGGCAAATATGGAGGATTGGGTGAACGTTGGTTCGGTTTTAAATACACAACAAAACCTCACCCCTAACCCCTTTCCAAAGGAGGCCATAAAAAACCTCACCCCTAACCCCTCTCCAAAGGAGGCCATAAAAAACCTCACCCCTAACCCCTCTCCAAAGGAGAGGGAACTTGAAGACCGATTGGAAGCGAGACTGGAGGATCAGCAAAATTATGTTTACATAAATAGCACGCTGCAAGAATGGAAGAATACGCTTGCGTTTGCAAAACAAAACAGGCAAAATCCTACAGAGGCAGAAGATACACTTTGGCAATTGGTACGCGATAGAAATATTAATGGATATAAATTTAGGAGGCAGCATCCTATATCAGGATTTATCCCTGACTTTGTTTGTTTAGAGAGAAATTTAATTATAGAAATTGATGGTGGCTACCACAATGAAACTGAACAAAATATTTTTGACATAGCGAGAGAAAATTGGTTAAAAGAATACGGGTTTGAATTAATAAGATTTACAAACGAAGAAGTTTTACAGGATATTTCGAATATAAAAAAAGCCATCTCAGAAAAATTAAAAGAGATTGAAGAAAAGGCAGAGGGTTCGCTAGCCCCTCTCCCTTGGAAAGGGGAAGGGGGTAAGGTTTCTTCTGCTCCTCTCCCTTGGAGAGGCGGGGGTGAGATCTTTGGCCGCCGAGAAACTTCCACCATGCCCGGTTACGCAGGTTCATCATGGTATTTTTTACGCTACATGGATCCAACAAATACCCAAACTTTTTGCGACAGAAAAGCAAGCGATTATTGGAACCAGGTAGATGTATATGTTGGCGGAACAGAACATGCCGTAGGACATTTATTGTACAGCCGCATGTGGACGAAAGTATTGTTTGACCTTGGTTATATAGGTTTTGATGAGCCGTTTAAGAAATTGGTGAATCAGGGGATGATACAGGGGAGTAGTAGGTTTGTGTATAGAATTACTTTTCCGAATACCCTTGATGAATTCCAAGAAAATATGATAGGCACAAAATTGATAGGCAGGAATAAAAGCTATTTTATTTCTGCCAAAATATTTAATACGATTGACAAATTACCTCCTGAGTTGGCAGCAAAGTATTTAGAATCATACGTACCTGAAATTGCTAATTTATTTGCAGGCACTGTAATTCATTCTAAACTTCATGTTGATGTAAATATTGTTGATGGCTTCGAATTAAATATCGCAGAATTTAAAAAATGGAAAAACGATGAATTTGCAAATGCAGAATTTATTTTAGAAGACGAAGGCAAATACGTCTGCGGTGCAGAAGTAGAAAAAATGTCTAAATCAAAATACAACACAGTAAACCCAGATGAGCTATGCAATAAATACGGCGCAGATACTTTTCGCATGTATGAAATGTTTTTAGGTCCGGTGGAGCAAAGCAAACCTTGGGATACAAAAGGGATTGAAGGCGTACATCGTTTCTTAAAAAAATTATGGCGGTTGTTCTTCGCAGATCCCTCTCCTTTGGAGAGGGACAGGGGTGAGGTAGGTGAGGTTGTTTGGAACAATAAAGCCCCAACCGATGCAGACTTTAAAATTCTGCACAAGACCATCAAAAAAATAGAACAGGATACAGAAAACTTTTCATATAACACAGCCGTTGCAGCATTTATGATAGCTGTCAATGAATTGGCAGACGCCAAGTGTTACAAGAAAGAAATCTTATCACAAATATTGATATTACTTTCTCCTTATGCGCCGCACATTGCAGAAGAATTATGGAGTTGTCTTGGTTGCGAGGGTTCTATTTTAGATGCAACTTATCCAATACTGGAAGAAAGATATTTACTGGAAGCAACGAAAGAATATCCAGTATCAATTAATGGCAAAATGCGTTCATCTATAAACTTGCCAACCGATACAACTGAAGAAGAAGCAAAGGAGGCAGTACTCGCCAATGAAGTCATTTTAAAATGGCTTGAAGGAAAAGACGTAAAGAAATTTATTTTTGTAAAAGGAAGGATGATAAACGTGGTGGTTTAAACCGTTTTTTACCACGGAGAGCACAAAGATTTTTCAAAAAGTACACGAGGGTAAATCATAGTTTTTATTTGTGTCCTTTGTGATATTTCCTTAGTGTTCTTCGTGGTTAAATTTTTTGCATCAACAGTTATTTAGCAAGCATTGTTTTGTCTTTAACTTTAAACAAATCTTTAAAACGCTTACCTTCAATAAATGAGTGACAAACTTTTAAAGAATCTTCTAAAATACCAACCAACTTACCATCCAGTTATAAAAATTGATGGTAAAAAAGATAAAATAATTCCTTTCAATTTTACGGCAACCAACACAGAAATTACAAAAGAATTGATTGCAGATACACAACAATTTTCTGCATGGGTAAATAACAAATTACATGCTCAAAATGCAACTTTCGGCAATGGCGGATACAATGAAAATCGTACGCTTTACAGTCGCAGTAATTTGTTTGCTGGAGAACAAGCCCGCACACTGCATTTAGGTGTTGATATTTGGGGACTGGCCGGCACGCCCATCCATGCACCCATCGGTGGTATGGTGCACAGTTTTGCATTCAATAACAATTTTGGCGATTATGGTGCTACTATTATTCTTCAACACAATTTAGATACAACAGCGTTTTACACTTTATACGGGCATCTTTCTTTAAGCGATCTTACGGAAATGCGGGTAGGCAAATTTGTAACCCGTGGCGAGGTATTTGCGCATTTTGGCGAACCTGAAGACAACGGCAACTGGCCGCCACACCTGCATTTTCAAATAATAGAAGATATGGGTTTAAGTGTGGGAGACTACCCAGGCGTTTGCAGCTTAAAAGAAGCAGTAAAATATTTAAATAATTGTCCGGATGCAAATTTAATGTTGAACTTTTAAAGATCAACCTAAGTAATTAACCCATATCATGAATTTAAACATCTTCGTTTCAATCTCCAGATTTTTATTTTTTTTAATTATTCATGTTATCATCCTTTAATCCTGCACAAAAAAATACAAATGTTTTACAACGCCTAACAGCTTTGTGGGCATTGAGTGAATCCGG
>JBBRPX010000314.1:0-3440 GCA_038227505.1 Chitinophagales bacterium | reverse complement strand
GATGAAAATAACCATATAACCATACCAGGATTTTATGATGATGTTGTAGTATCAACAGACGAGGAAAGAGCACTAATGGCAAAAGCGCCTTTTAATGAAACCGCATATAAAGAAGAGTTGGGCGTAAAAGAATTGTGGGGCGAAAAAGGTTATACCACAAACGAAAGAACGGGTATCAGGCCTACTATAGAATTAAACGGTATTTGGGGTGGTTACACAGGCGAAGGTGCAAAGACAGTATTACCTAGTAAAGCATTTGCAAAAATATCTGCAAGACTTGTTCCCAATCAAGGATCTGATAAAATAACCGAAATATTAATAAACCACTTACAAAAAATAGCACCAGCAAACGTTACTGTAAAGGCGACCTTGCACCATGGTGGTGAACCATATATGACCCCAATTGACAGCAAGGGTTATTTGGCTGCAGCAAAAGCTATTGAAACTACCTTTGGCAAACAACCTATACCAGTTCGTGGTGGTGGCAGTATTCCTATTTGCGCCTTGTTTGAAAAAGAACTAGGCATTAAAATAGTATTTATGGGTTTTGGTTTAGACAGCGATAATCTTCATAGCCCAAATGAAAAATACAATATCGAAAATTATTATAAGGGTATTGAGACTATCCCATATTTTCATAAATTTTTTACTGAAATGGCTTAAAAAGTCATTGAATGGTAAAAGTTATTTATAGCCTGGCGTTGAACGCCGGGCTTTTTAGTGTAGAAACTAAAAATTAAACACATTATATAAAATCGAATTTGATTATTTCCTAATTTCACAATTTATTTTAACAAAATTTTTTTTACATTGCCAGTCTAAAACAAATTACTATGAGAAAAGTTAAACTGCTTTTTCTTTTTTGTGCTCTTTTTATTGGTGCAACTGCCCAAGTAAAAGAAGTAACAGGAAAAGTTACAGATTCAAGAGATGGCTCACCGCTGGTGGGCGTAACGGTTAAAGCCAAAGGGGCAGCCAATTCTACGACTACGAATTCAGAAGGTGCATTTACTTTAAATGTACCTGCAAACACAAAGGCATTGGTTATATCCTATGTAGGTTTTAAGGTACAGGAAACTGCCATTGGGAATACATCAAATATTTCGCTATCACAAGCTGAGAATTCATTGTCAGAAGTAGTGGTAGTAGGTTTTGGTACAAAAGCAAAAAGAGATTTAACGGGCTCAATAGCTAAGGTAAGTTCTAAAGACATTTCGGGTACACCTGCTATATCTTTTGAAAGTGCTATACAAGGGCGAGCAGCAGGTGTGTTTGTTGAACAACAAAATGGTAAACTTGGCCAAGGTATTAAAGTAAGAGTACGTGGTGCTGCTTCAATAACTGCAGGGGGAGATCCATTGTATGTTGTTGATGGTATTACTTTACAAAACAGCAGTCTTTCAAGCAATGGTGCTGCAACAAATCCTCTGGCAGATATTAACCCAAATGACATTGAATCTATAGAAATTTTGAAGGATGCGTCTGCAACCGCTATTTATGGTGCAAACGGCTCTAACGGGGTTGTTCTAATAACTACTAAAAAGGGTAAAGTTGGTAAATCAAAGATTGAATTTGGCTACTTTACCGGAAACCAAAAGCCAACCGGGAAAAGAGATTTCATGAATGCGCAGGAATATGTTGATTATTTTAGAATGGCAGCTGCCAATGCATTTAGATTAGATCCCTCTTTTAAATATGTTACTTTTACAGAAGCAAGGCTAAAAAGATATTCAGGTGGTAACGACGATTACAAAACAGCAAAGGTAAATACTGACTGGCAGGAAGAGGCTTTTCAGAAAGCACCTATAAGCCAGTATGACCTAAATTTTTCTGGCGGTAATGAAAAAACCACTTTTTATATGGGTGGTCAGTACATAGATCAAAAAGGTATCATTGTTAGGAATAGCCTTAAGCGTTATAGTGGTAGATTGAACCTTGAGCATAAAGTGAGAGACTGGTTGTCTTTTGGTATGAATATGAGTTTTGTTAGGTCGAATAACAACAGAATTTCTAATGACAATGCTTTTTCTACACCTTTACAAATAGTTGCACTTTCACCTATCACTCCGTTGATTGATCCAAGAACCGGATTGACAAGCGGTGCATTAGATTTGAATACAGGTAGACCGAATACTAATTTTCCAGTTTATTACAATCCATTGCTGGGTGTAGAAAATGCCTCCTATTTAACAACTGTAAACCGTACACTTGGCAACATATTTTCTAACGTAAAAATTGCAAAGGGACTAAATTTTAGGTCTGAATTTGGGGTTGATCAAACGAATCAAAATGAACAAACGTACAATGGTAAATTAACTGCTAGAAACCAAGGCGTGCCAAATGGTGCTGGGTTTGCTGGTTCGGATGAAATTCTCAATTTAACGGTTAACAACTTTTTCCAATTCAATAAATCATTCAACGATAAGAATGTATTAGACGCAGTATTGGGAACAAGTTACCAAAAATATGATATTAATTCTATTAGTTTAAGTGGTGAACAATTCCCAAGTGATGTATATAAAAAATTAAGTGCGGCTGCTGCTCCTACTTCTATAAGTAGCTCAGGTACTGCTTTTAGGGTTTTGTCTTATTTTGGAAGAGTAAACTATAAATTTAATGACCGCTACTTACTTGCTTTGAGTGGCAGGTATGACGGCTCTTCAAAATTTGGTGCAAATAATAGATATGGATTTTTCCCGGCAGCATCTTTAGGGTGGATTGTGACTGAAGAGAGGTTCCTTCAAAATGTTAGATGGCTTAGCTTTTTGAAATTAAAAGCAGGTTACGGCGAAACTGGAAATTCATTAGGCATAAATAACTTCGCATCCAGAGGCTTGTATTCTGCAAATGGTTACGGTGCCTTGGCTGGTCAGCGTCCTACCCAATTGGCTAATGCAGATTTAAAGTGGGAAACCACTGGAAGTCTTGATGTAGGTTTTGAAGCAAGTTTTTTAAAGAATAGAATTTCCCTTGAAGTGGATTATTACGAAAGAAAAACAAGAGATCTTTTGTTAAATGTTAATATTCCCGGTGTAAGTGGCTTTGCCATTCAAACAAGAAATGCAGGAAAATTGAATAACAAAGGAATTGAGTTCACGCTAAACACAGAAAATATAGTTGGCAAAAATTTTAAATGGTCAACAAACTTAAATTTTGCTGCCAACAGAAATAAAATAATTGATTTGGCAGGTCAGCAGGTTGGTACTTTAAATAGGGCTAAGGAAGGTGAAGCTTTAGGAGTATTTTTTGCGAGAGAATTTGCAGGTGCTGACCCTGCAAACGGTGATGCACTTTATTACAAAAATACTTTGGGTGCGGATGGAAAACGTGACAGAGCTACCACAAACGATTATAACCAAGCACAAGATGTTGTGATAGGTAACCCTAATCCTAAGTTTATTTACGGAATAAAAAATAATTTTGGCTACAAAGGCATTGAT
>JBBRPX010000313.1:0-3455 GCA_038227505.1 Chitinophagales bacterium | reverse complement strand
TTATCCTTGTATTTTTCGGACAGGAAGTTTAGATACCCCGTACTTGTTTGTGGCGGTGGTTCAAGTGCCGTTATTGCCGCCGTTAATTCATTTACAAGCCTTTGGTTGTAATTACGCTGTGCTTCAAATAACTGGTTGTAAAGAGGTCTTGCAGCCTTTACGCTCTCCCAGAACGGGATGGTATGAGCCAAAATTAATTCCTCCATGTTTTTAATATCGCTGTACTCTACTTCATGTAATTCAAACCTCATGTTATCAACGAAATAAAACAGGTCGCCATAATTGTATTCCGGTGCTTTATTTGGGTCGTTCCCTAACATAAGCTGCGTGCAAAGTTGCAAAACATTATCGGTAGGCAGTCCGGTTTCAAAACTGTTTAGGTAATAAGAGGTCGTATTTTTTTGCTCACAAAAACCTTTGCCTCTGGATGCGTTTCTCAGTACTGGTTGAACCTCTAAATCTGGCGTTGCCGATAAATGCGGATAATCAGTATTAAAGCAGGTTTCATTACGGCTTATGGTTTCACGTATTTTTTTACCTGCGTTGTGATTATCAACAATAGACTGGTCGCTACCCTCGTAGTATTCATACATCATTTGGTTTAGTGGCTCTGTTTTTTTACCAAGAAACATTCTTATATTTTCTACTCTGGGTTTTGTGGGTGCGCCAATTTTAGAATAAAATAACTCTAAATTACTGGCGTAAGCATTGCCGTAAACAATTACGCCCACCTCGGATGCTCCAATGGTTTCCAATCGGTTTACAATCCATTGTTCGTAAGAATAATCACTGTTATTTTTCCAAAATATCATTCTTAATACCTTTAAGGGTTTCGTGTATTTTATTTTTTCTTACGCCTTCATTCAATCCATAAACAACCGGCAATGCCGATTCGTTCAGGTCTTTACCCATCCTGCGCCCAAGATCGGACGCAGCATTTGTGATACATAAAGACTTTGCGGTATTGTTTAAATGCTGGCTGTATTGATTGCAAGGGAATGAAACTGCGCCAACAAGGGTTCGGTTAATCAACATTTCTTTTTGCGATTCAGTTCTTGAATTTTCTAAGTCATACGGCGATATTAAAACAACAACGTAATAATTTACAACGAGTTCAAGGCTGGCATCCATCCACTCCTTTCCTGTGCTATCTGTCCACCGGCTGCTTTGAAAGTTTTTTGTACTCCAGTTCTGGTCGGTAAGCTGGTCCAGCAATGTTTCAATGGTTTTTTCAGGAATTATTTTAACAACTACTTTGCCGCTTGAGGTTATTTCCTCAAACTCAACAATTTCTTTTTTTGATGGCGCTTGTTTGAGCCACTTATTTACGTCTTTTAGCATTTGATTTGGTTTTGGCTGTGTAAAAATAATCACAAATAGAAACGCCCAGCCAGTTACAGGCTTTGACAAATTTTTCAAGGTCAACTCCTATTATTCCATTTTCTATTCGAGATAATGTAGTGGCGTGAAACCCCATTTCTTCGGCTACTGGTCGAAGCCCCAGGTTGAGTTCAACAACTCTTTTTGTTTTTAAATCTTTTCGGAATTGGGCGTAATCGAATTTTTGTTGCTGTTGCATATTTTATGATTGTTTAGCAAAAATAATACAGTTGTTTGAAACCACAAAATAAAAATCCGCCAGCCCCCCAACTTAGAAACTGACGGCTGTACCCCAAGTGCGAGGTGGTATCTTAACGCTTGTTCTGCTTTTTGTTTTTATGAATCCATTCTCTTGCTTCTGCGGCATCTTTTTGCGCCCACTGCACATATTTTGCAAGATCAAGTTTTGTTTGTTCTGGGCAGTCTATCTTGTTTACAACGGCCTCTATCTTATCCAAAAGTTTTATTACGTTTTGGATCTGGGCGACCTCTGGCCTGTCCTTGTCGTATTTATCCTTTTCTTTCTCTGCAACTGGCTCTGTAATAACAGAAGCAGCAACGGGTTCGCATCCTTCCTTATAAACGAATACTGTTTTAACGCCGGGTATGGCAAGTATGCCGTTAAATATTTGTTCGTCAATTACGGTTCCTTTGGTGTATGCTATTTCAGTTCTTTCCCCACCTACAACTTCTCCATTGACTTCATCTATAAAATCTTCTTGCCATATCTTTTTTACATCTGCGGAAAGTTTTTTGCCAAAGTGCTTGTTTAGTTTATTCACTTTTACTTCATCTGAAATCTCCAGCAATGCCTCAAATGCTTTTTCCTGTGCGGCCTGTTCTTTTAAAAGCCTTATATCCCTTTCTTCGTCTGTTTCTTTTTCCAGTTCTTTGAGTTCTTTTATTTCTCCGGCAAGGCTATCTTTTGGCTCCGCTGTGGGCAAAAGTGAAGTTTTGTGGGAATCTTCCTCTGTTTTTTCACTTTGCTTTTTGGCTTTTTTCTGGTTACGCAGGTACGAAATTGCCTCCACAATACCCAAGTCGCCATTAAGCATTTCCTGCTTTGTTGCATCATCTGCTTCTGCTAATAATAGCAGGTTATCTACTTGCTGCCTGGATATACCTAAACGCTTACCAAGTTCTTCGTTGCTGGGGTTATCCCCGAAATTATGTTTAAGGGCAAACACAACATCCGATTGCTCTATGGCGTGGAGTTTTTCGCCTCCCATATTAGAAGTATAAACAGCTTCCATCCTTTCCTGCTCGGTTACGTCCTTGCTGTTAATGTAACAAGGCACTGTTTCTACCTTTTGGCCCTCTTTAATCATTAACTCAATGGCTTTGTATGACCTGTGTCCCCTTTCTATTAAAACCCTGCCATCAGGCAACACATCAACCCGTAATGGCGATATTCCTTTGGCCTTAAATAACCCTGCAAGATGCTCAATGTTGTTGTAAACCCTACGCTTATTAAACCCATCCCTGAACTCTAATTTTTTAAATGGGATATTGTAAATTTCCTCGGCCCCCCTTGTAAAATTTTCTCTTAGAAAATCCCTGTTGGCCGTTTTTTTAATTGGCTCATAGTTTAATGTTAGCTGGTTCATAATTGTTTTCTTTCTTTTGGTCCAAAAATATAAAAGTCAAGTTCATTGTAAACCACATCGGCTTCTTTCTCTGTTTGAAATTGAAAATGAATTGAGTTTGGATAACCATAGGCTTCAATCTCAACCATCCATATAGCGCCCTCTACTACCCATCTTTTTTCAAGCGAACATATTGTACTGCGTAGTTTCTTGATATTGAAATTTTGATAGTAGTCTTCCCATCCGAGTTGCTTATCTTCTACGTCTTTAGGGATTTGTCCGTAGTATTCTGCACTATACAGTAAGTAATTTTCAGCAAGTTCAATTTGCGATGTAATGGGTTCAGTAATTTTTTCATTTACTAAATCGACCGGCTTTATCTCAATAAGTATCATGATTGTGAAATTAAATTACTGTTTCTCATTAATTCATCAATGTCAATCATTGCGCTATCGTTGCAATCCTTTACCAATTCTATTAATGCCTTAA
>JBBRPX010000312.1:0-3490 GCA_038227505.1 Chitinophagales bacterium | reverse complement strand
TGCAAGTGCAGTAGGAGAAGTGAATGTTGTAAATAAAATGAAGGAAGTAAATGCAGTTATTGGTGGTGAAGGCAATGGCGGTATTATCGTAACCGATTTGCATTAAGGTCGTGATGCGTTAATTGGAATTGCATTGTTTCTTACGCAGTTGTCAAAAAGTAAAAAAACTATTAGGCAATTGCGCAACACTTACACTGATTATTACATGAGTAAAAATAAAATTACGCTTGAAAAAAATACTGATGTAAAATCTATTTTTGAAAGTATAAAAGATAAATATAAGAACCAGCCCATCAATACTGATGACGGTTTAAAAATAGAATTTGATAATGATTGGGTGCATCTTCGCACAAGTAACACAGAACCTATTATTAGAATCTATGCTGAGAGCAATCATTTAACCACTGCAGATAATATTGCAAAAAGGTTGATGAAAGATATACAGGAAGCAACAGTAAATTAGAATTTGGGATTAGGATTTAATAAAACCGAGTTTAATCTAATTACGAATTCCGATTTCCAGTCTAAAAAAATAAGCCAACCTAACATGTTAACCAATGGAAAGAATTTACTTTGATAACGCTGCTACCACTGCATTAGATCCCACTGTGTTGGAAACAATGATGCCTTATTTAACCGAAAAATTTGGTAATCCATCATCCATTTATTCTTACGGCAGAGAAACAAGAATGGCGGTTGAAACAGCGAGGAAATCAGTAGCCAAACTGTTAAACGCCAACCCTGCAGAAATATTTTTTACAAGTGGTGGTACTGAAAGTAGCAACATGGCTATCCAGGCGGCAATAAGAGATTTGGGTTGCAGGCATATTATTACTTCTAAAATTGAACACCATGCCGTAACACATACTGTTGAATACCTGGATAATCTTGGTGATGTCAAAGTGAGTTATGTAAAAATATTACCTGATGGTCATGTAGATTTGGAAGACCTGGAAAAATTGTTGGCAGGGGCAGAAGAGAAAACACTGGTTTCATTAATGCATGCAAACAACGAAATTGGTAACATACTGGACATTCATGTAGTAGGCAATTTGTGCAAGTTGTACAACGCAATTTTTCACAGCGATACTGTGCAAACTGTTGGTCATTTCCCGATGGATTTAAGAAACACGCCCATACATTTTATTACAGCTGCTGCACATAAATTTCATGGGCCAAAAGGTGTTGGAATTATTTATATAAATGAAAATGTACGTATAAAACCTTTCGTACATGGAGGTTCACAGGAGCGGAACATGCGTGCAGGTACAGAAAATATTTACGGGATCGTAGGCTTCGCAAAAGCCTTTGAGATTGCAATGGCAAGCTATGAAACAGATAGTGCATATATTCTTACGCTAAAAAATTATATGCATGAGCAATTAAAAAAGCATATACCGGGTGTTGGTTTTAATGGCGATGTTTTTGGAAACAGTTTATACACAGTTTTGAGTACCAGTTTCCCTAAAACTGAAAAGTCAGAAATGATGTTATTCAATTTAGATATTAATAACATTTGCGCAAGTGGTGGTAGTGCCTGTACAAGCGGCGCTGAAGCAGGTAGTCATGTTATAAGAGCTATCAATAACAATCCCAATCAAATTACTGTAAGGTTTAGTTTTTGCAAACACAATAATACAGCAGAAATTGATGCTGTCGTTGAAAAATTAAAGGGAATGATATAATTTTCGACGTGAAGATTTTAAATAGTGGCAGGTAAAAAAATATTGAAACTTGTACCTATATCAGGTTGACTTAAAACTGTAATAAAACCACTGTGATTCTCCACTACTTTTTGAACAAGCGCAAGCCCAATGCCTGTACCTTCATATTCATGTTTTGAATGCAAGCGTTGAAATAATTTAAAAATACGATCCGAGTATTCCTGCTCAAAACCAATACCATTATCGGTTATGGTAATTTTATAGAATTTTTCTTCATTTCTTTCTGCATTAGTTGTTGCTTGTATACTTTCTCTTTCTACAATCTCTGAAGTGATAATTACATGGGGCGCCTCATTTTTTTATGGTATTTTAATGCATTACTCATTAAGTTTTGAAATAACTGCCTTAACTGTCTAGGATCGCCTGAAACCAATGGAAGTTTATTTGTTTCAACTTTTGCTTCTTGCACAATAATGCTACCTTCCATATCATCCAAAACATCTTTCACAATCACATTAAGATCAGTTTCCTCAAACGTTACAGCTCCAAATGTGGTATTGGAGTAATGTAGCAAATCATCAATGAGATTTCTCATTCTTGCAGTAGTATTTAAAATTCGCTCTGCAGTTTTTTTATTCTCATCATGGGTTGGACCTATTCCAGTTAACAGCCTATCTAAAAAGAAACTTATTTTGCGCAAAGGCTCCTGAAGATCGTGCGAAGCAGCGTAGGTAAATTGTTTTAGCTGCTCGTTGGCTTGCTTCAATTCAACTGTTCTTTCTTCAATTTTAAATTCTAATAAATCAGCAGCTTTTTTTTCTTCAGTTATATCGAACAGCGTTCCTACCAAAGAGACCGGTTTTGATTCTATAAAGGAAAATTTACCGTTTAACCTTATCCACTTTATGCTATCATCTCGAAGGACTATTCTAGCTTCATAAAAAAGGTTTCCTGTTTTCATTGCAACCGCGTGAGCGGCCTCTCTTGTGGCTTTATCATCTGAATGTATAGCATCTATAAAAATACTGTATGGTATTTTTTCATGTTTATCAAAACCAAATATTTCCACCATCCGGGGTGAATAAATAATACTTTGATTAATTAGGTTTACATCAAATGTTCCCAACCTTGCAGCTTCTACAGCCAGGCGTGTGCGGGCTTCGCTTTTCTCTAGTATTTCTGCTGTTTTTTTTCTTTCAGTAATATCTCTAAAATACCATGCCCATCCGTAATTTGCTCCATCAGTTCCAATAATTGGCGAACCATTGCGTTCTATTATTCTACCATCTTTAAAATAAATTTCATCATAGCTTATTTCTTTTTTTTCTTCATAAAGTTTTTCTACTCTCTTAATAAATCCTTCTGGGTCCTGCAGCAGTGTCATGGCATGTTTTAATGCCGCTTCATCATCTTTGTTGTCAATAATTTCTTGTGGCATTTTCCATATTTGCGCAAAACGACTATTGTAAAAGATAATTTTACCGTTGGCGTCTACAACATTAACCGCATCAGGAGTTGCCTCTTTTTGAGCTTCAAAAATGGCATTTCTATAATTTAAACTTTCAGTTATTTCCTGTACTTTTTTTCGGGCTTTCACCTGTTCTGTCACGTTCTGTGCTAAACAAAATATACTGCTATCATCATTGTTATTTCCGTTTAAGTAGGGTTGAAAAACAAGATCGAGGTAAAGTGTTTCTCGTTTGCCATTGATTAACAATGTTGCAGGAAAAGTAGCTATTTGATATGGTTGTTTTGTGCTGCGTACCACATCGAGTATTTGTATCAAGCCCTGTACGTCAGCCTCGGTTAACGATTCAATTAATGGA
>JBBRPX010000311.1:0-3504 GCA_038227505.1 Chitinophagales bacterium | reverse complement strand
TTGGGGGCATTTATATTTATATGATATTACTACCGGTAAATTAAAAAACAGAATAACGCAAGGCAATTATGTGGTAACAAAACTGCTAAAGGTTGATGAGAAAAAAAGGGTTCTGTACTTTGAAGGGAGAGGCAAAGAAGCAGGCCGCAATCCATACTTTAAACATTTTTACAAAGTAGATTTTACCGGTAAAAATCTTGTCTTGCTTACGCCCGAAGATGCTGACCACGCCTTAACTTTCTCTCAAGATGAGAGTTACTTTGTAGATAATTATTCAACTGTAGAAAAGCCAAACGTTGCGGTGTTAAGAGATTTAAATGGTAAATTAATTGCAACATTGGAAATGGCAGATATCAGTAGGCTGAAGGCTTCGGGTTGGAAAGCGCCGATACCATTTAGTGTAAAATCTGCGGCCAATGGTTTTGATTTATACGGCTTCATGTACCAGCCTTCAAACCTTGATCCTTCAAAAAAATATCCTGTTATCAATTATATTTATCCAGGCCCGCAGGGGGGAAGTGTGAGCAACTGGTCGTTTGCTGCATCCCGAGCATCAGATCACCAAGCGTTGGCTGAACTTGGTTTTGTTGTAATTGCATTGGAGGGCAGTTGTAACCCAAACCGCAGCAAATCTTTTCACGATGCATGTTATGGAAACATGGCGGAGAATACTTTGCCTGACCAGATAAGCGGCTTAAAACAATTGCAACAAAAATATCCATATTTAGATCTGGATAAGGTTGGTATCTGGGGTCATTCAGGTGGTGGTTATGCAACAGCATCGGCAATGTTTACTTTTCCTGATTTTTATAAAGTGGGTATCAGCGAAAGTGGTAACCACGAAAACAGAAATTATGAAGATGACTGGGGAGAAAGATATATTGGTTTGGATGTAAAAGGTAGCAACGGAAAAAGCATTTACGAGCCACAGGCAAACCAGGTAAATGCTAAAAACCTAAGGGGACATTTATTACTTGCTCACGGTAATATGGATGATAATGTACCGGCATCAAACACCTTCCTTGTAGTTGAAGCACTTGAAAGAGCGAATAAGGATTTTGACCTGATCATCTTTCCAAACCAGCGCCACGGTTATGGTGAAGACAGTTATTATATGATGCGCCGCCGTTGGGATTATTTTGTAAAAAATTTAATGGGTGCTACACCGCCAAAGGAATTTGTAATAAAACTTACGCCGGATATGAGAAGGTAAAGTCTTTTTTGTTTAGCTCGTTCAAAGTTGTGGTGTAATACTTTTTTCAGAAGAATATTTATTTTAAATGCTATAAAATCAAAATTATTATTCCTTTGTTGCCCCGATATATTAATGTTGGGGCAATTTTATTTGTCATTTTTTGTAAGTAAAAATAATTTGAGAACATTTTCCTGTTAACTTGCACTATAGAAGTTCTTCTACAATAAATTAAAAAAATCATTTATTTTTATTTTTATGAAAAAAATTATAACTCCATTATTCTTATTATTTCTAAATCAAATTGCATTTGCCCAGGCTAAAATAACTGCAGTTTCTACCACAGATGTAGTTGGAGGCACGGCCACTACTTACGTTGCCGGCGGAAATACCTATAATTGGGCGACCTCGCCTAACAATGTACAAAAAAGAGTAACCGGTTTTACTACAGCCGCAGGTAGTTTCGGCTATGCAAGTGCATTAGCGGGAGTAGTAAAACTTAAGCGTTCTACGGGGGGTACAACAATGGGGGATTTTACACTTGTTTGGTCAGAAGCAAGTGTCACGGCCTCTCCATTTAATATGCAGGCAGCCATGCCCGCAAATATGGAAAGTTATTTTAGTGCTAACATATTTAATAAAGGAACAGATAATTTATTTGACAATACATCAGCCAATAGTAATAATATTGAAAGATTAGATTGGATTTTAAGTGCGGGCTACTCGACACCAAATGTTACAAAAGTTGGTTTTGCCGTTTTTGAAAGAGGGGCTGTTGGTGTTCACGATGCTTTTGTGATTGCAGCAATAACAGGATTAGATGTTTCTGGTAACCCCAATGCTTACGGTCCGATAAAAAGAATAGTAGCGGCTGATTGGGGAGACCTTCCAACCTCATCTTTATCTTATAGAATTCTTAAAGCTGCAAGTGGTACAAACCTTTTAGATGCAGGGACAAATACTCAAGACAGGGGAGGTATATTTCTGTCATTAAGTAGTTTAGGAATAGCCTCAGGTACTACCGTATATGGATATTCTTTGCTTGCTGCTGATTTTCCTCCCGGGGCTACTTCTGCTGATATTGTTAACACAAGCGACCCTACTAATTTTCCTATTAATACCGGAAACCCCGGCGGTATAGATTTAATAGCTACAACTGGGATTTTTGCAGATTTAACTGTACTTCCTATAACTGTAGAATCTTTTACTGCATATAAAGAAAATTATAATAAGCTTAGTTGGAAAATTGTAGATATAGAAAATGAGATCGTTAATTTTACAGTTTTAAAAAGTAATAATGCTGTTGATTTTTTTGAAATTGGAAATGTGCCGGCACTAATTAATAATGCTAATTATAATTTTACTGACTACAATTCGGCAAAAGATTACACAAATTCCTACTACAAATTAATTATAAAAAAGAAGAATGGTCAATCAGTTTCTTCAAGCATTGTAAAAATAAATGGCATTAAAAATATTGCTGCTACCATATTACCAAATCCTGTATTTGCTAATGCAGTCATTAATTGCAACGTTGTAAAAGATGGATATATTAATTTGGCTATCATTAACTCGAAAGGAGAAGAAATAACTACTCAAAAAATTAAAGTACAAAAAGGTTCTAATAATATTCAATTGAATAAAGTAGAAGGGCTAAAACCTGGAGCATACATTGTGAAAATTATATTACCTGACGAAAAATCCCAATCGATACCATTTATAAAAAAATAATACACTTTTTACATGATAATAGAACAGGCTTTAATGCCTGTTTTTTATTATGCAACAATTCAGAAGTTTCTTCAAAATTAAACCTTAATATAAATATTCTTCCTATCCATTAGCCATGCAAAAAACCACATCATAGCAATAAATAAAAGTGCATAAATTAAAGAACCAAATCTTAGTTCAATAGGTAATATCGGCTTGCATAAATACTCGTAAACCCAGCCGAAAGGAGAGAGGTAATTTTGTTTACCGTCGGCTTTTAAAGCGCCTGGTATCCTAATTAACCCTAATAGCCTGGGTAATATGCCACTCATTACAAATATGAACAAAGCATTTTTACCAAACACATCAAAAAAGCGGCTCCATGCGCCTTTGGCATTTTTAAATTCTATCAAATATATCATTACAGATAACGTGAGTAATGCAAGTCCGGTAGTGTAAATAGTATAACTGCTGGTCCATATTTTTTTGTTTATTGGAAACACCATATCCCATGCAAGTCCGGTTACAATAAGTACACAACCTGCCACAAATAAACCGTTGAGCATTTCCTGCGTTTTACCTTTTTGTAAAATGTAATTACC
>JBBRPX010000310.1:0-3520 GCA_038227505.1 Chitinophagales bacterium | reverse complement strand
TGAAATGAAAAATATTCAAACAAAATTTCCGTAATAATGTTTGTAGAGAGAAGCGGCGAATTGTCGAACTATTTTGAATAGGATTTAATAACGGTAATTAATTTAATAATAAATAGTTCAATGCACTATTTAACGTTTATTGTATTATGAGATCAGTTGGTGATAATCTTAAACTTATACCAGCAGTAAAGAAATTTACAGACTCATTTGAAAACTTTAAAATCTTAATAGTTCGATCGGACAAATCAAAATTAAAAATAATCGCTGTAGTCATAATTTACCATAATTCCCCAGCTTTCAAATATCCTTTGAGGACTCATATCTGCATTAAAATTTACCGCATGTATTTCGGCACCATTACCAATATGAAATTTTGATACCAGTCCGCTACCAGACAAAAGGTATTTAATAATATGGGTTTCAGAAGGTATGTTTTTAAATGTTTTTGATAATTCGGGAACCGGACTAAGGGTATAAAACCTTTTGATACACTTTTCTTTAAAATATGCTTTTGCTTCTTTGATAGCATTTGCACCGGCACCTTTCAATGTTGCATGCCGTAACCTGAATATAGAATAGAAAATTGCATACTGATGGCATACATCTTTGCTCATATTGGGTTCATCACTTAAAACATAGTGCATATTTTGTGGAAGCTTATCTCCAAACTTTACGCAAATCATTGCCTGCGGAATATCATTTTCCACCAGTGCCAAAATGGTTCTGGATCCTGTAATTCGTATATCAATTGTTATATTAGGATGCACAGGATCTTCTTTTAGAAACTCCAACCATTCATTTTTAAAAGCAGGTGTTCCGTATTCGATAATCATTTTAAATATTGAAAAAATTAATTAATAAAACAACGTACAATAAAGTATAAAATGGATGGGCATAACAAACATCCCACGGCGGTATGAAAAGTTGCCGTTATTGCTCCATACGGAACCAGTTTTATATTTGTTGCTGCCAAGCCTGCTGATACACCACTTGTTGACCCCACTAAAGCTCCGAAAATCATAGCTGATTGTGGATTATCTATACCCAATCTTTTTGCTATGAAAGGAGTAGAAATAGTAACGGCAACTGATTTTATAACCCCAATAGCTATGCTAATTGCTATAACCTCTGAACTGGCACCCAATGCACCACCTGTAATGGGGCCAACAATAAAAGTGCAGGCGCCACCGCCAATGGTAGCAAAGCTTTTGGCATCAGTATAGCCCATTATATATCCTATAGTTCCACCAATAAAAAATGCGATTGTTGTACCAAGCACTAAACAGAATAAACCGATTAACCCGGTTTTTTTAATCTCAGAAAAACTTGCACCCATGGCTGTTGATACAATGGCAAAATCTCTCATCATAGGCCCTCCCAAAAAAGCCATGCCCGAAAAACCTGTAACGGAAGCCAATCCTTTTTCGCCACCAAAGTATGCAATGAACAAACCAACGCTGATAGCTATAGCAGCGCCTGGTATTTTATTATTGGTGAGTTTTTTTGAAACCAAATATGATACAAACATTATAAAGCCAACAACCAAAAAGGCGAAGACCAACCCATTTTTATCTAATATTGTTACAAGCTCCTTCATTTAAAGTTTTGTTTTATTTTTTGCCATTTTAGCAATTACCGGCACCAGTGAATAGCAGGCAGCAGTAGCAAATATGCCCACCAACAGAGCAACCCAACCACCCGAAAGGGCAGCCTTTACATTTTGTGTTGCAGACATTGCCACCACAACAGGAATATACATGCTGCTCCAAAATAGCATTCCACTTTCGGTTTCTGGTTTAAGTATATTCTTCTTATAAAAATAATTGTTCAATAAAATTAATAGTAACATGGCAAAACCAACACCACCCAAATTTCCATTCATATTAAAAGCCCTACCTAACAGGTCGCCGATAATATGGCCAATTAAAAAACAGCCAGCTAAAATGGCTACTCCGTATATTTTCATACTTAATTTTTTGAAATTTTCTTTACCTGTTCAGCAATGTTTTTTCCCCACACTTTATAGCCTTCCTCGTTATAATGCAATTTGTCATCCCGGTAATATTTTGTAATTGGTTTACCATCTGCATCCATAAATTTATCAGCCGATGCTATATAAAATAATTGAGGTTGTGATGCACAATAATCTTTTATGAGATTATTAGCCGCTGTAATTTTATCCCAAACAGCCCAACGTTTTTCACTTGGTGAAATTTGTAACCATGTTATAGGAATGGAAGGATATTTTTCTCTTACCAGCTTAACCACATACTTAAATAATTCCAGTACCTGCTCAGGCGTCTTGTCCTTTTCTCCGGCAACAATATCATTGCCTACATAAATAAACAATGCTTTGGGGTTATGAGGATATACAATGCGTTTTACATAATAGGCTACATCTCTTAAATTACACCCGCCAAAACCACGGTGTATAATATCTTTATACTTTACATCCTGCCTTATATTTTTCCAGTACCGTATGTAAGAACTTCCTAAAAACATAATGGCATTGCTGCCATATTTTTCTATATTGTTTAAACTGTCGAAGACTTTTATATCTTTCTCCCAGCGAAACACACCTTCTTCGTTTTTGCCTTTATTTATTTTAAGTTGTGTGTACAACCATGCTGCCATTGACTGAACACAACTATCCTGTTTTACTTTATTGTTGTCCAACGTATGACCAGTATTATAAAATGGCCTCCAGCCTGTGGGGATGCCCAAAGCCAAACATTTCTGATATAAAATATAAGGGCCGTATTTAAACCCATGATAATTAAAGGAGCTGTCGTAAGGAACGGTTTTATCTTCTGTACCTGCTGTATTAAATAATGGAGCATCGCCTTTGTTAATCCATCCAATGTCCGGTATAGCTCCCCAGGCATTCATCACTCCCTGTACTTTAGATGAATAGCCTTCATTTCCACTGATACCTTCCAGTGTTCCCCATTTTTCTATCTCTACTTCTTTGGGTATTTCATTTTCATCCATGTAAGCAATTGCCATACATGCTTTGGAGCCAGCCGAACTACCAGTGATGAAAATTTGTGAGGTATCTATTCCGTATTTATCCGCATATTTTCTGAAAAAACGAATAGCTGCTTTTCCATCCTGCTGTGCCCTGTACATGGCTTCAAAATAATCTTTGTTGGTATTTTCTTTTGCAACTCCCAGGCGGTAATCAATAGTGGCAGTTACATAACCTCTTTTGGCAAAACTGTTACATACCATTGAACTGTAAGAACCGTTTTTGGAATTATTCTTAAAACCACCGCCATGAATAAAAATAAGTAATGGCCTGTATTGTAGCGTATCTGTTTTGGGTGGCATAATAATATCAAGCAATAATTTTTCCTCCCTGCCTTTCATATTTACTGCCTGGCCATATTGAATATTTGTCAACGAATCTAGAGAATCAAATATTTCTGATTGAAATCTTTTTTGTGCATTTGCATAATAAAAACTACAAATGCATACTATTAAAATCAATATTTTATTTATCATATAATTTTATTTTGGT
>JBBRPX010000309.1:0-3619 GCA_038227505.1 Chitinophagales bacterium | reverse complement strand
TTATATACATCGCATCTGCAATTTGGCTGATGGATGGATTGCTAATGGTGGCAAATTCTTTTAATAAAATTACAAGACCAACGATAGTTCCAACAAAGCCAAACAAAGGTGCGATACGTGCAATCACAGAAAGTATGGTAATGTTTTTCTCCATTTTATACAACTCGAGCTTACCAACATTTTCCATGCTTTTTTCGATAGCATCAATTGGTTTACCAATACGCTGAATCCCCTTATCAATCATTCTGCTTACAGGATTGTCTTTATTTTTAGCAAGACTTCTGGCAGCTGAAACATTTCCTCCTGTTATCTGGTCTCTAATGATACTCATGAAATTTTCATCTGCAACATTGGCTTTTTTTATGACGAGTAATCTTTCAATGAAGACATAAACAGCTAATGCAAATAAAATTCCGAGCGGAATCATTATTGGACCACCTTTACTCAACATACCAATAACAGATTCTGATTTTGCATTAGCAGCTGTTACTGCTACAGTACTGTCCACCTGTAAAAAAATATCAAACATATTTTAAGGATTGTTTAGAAGTTGGTTAGTACAATGTTTATTCCTTTTGCAATTAAATGAAATTAAAATAGAAATGAACAAAAGAAATTGTTAATCTGCAAAAAATAAAAAATGCCTCGTTTAAAAACGAGGCATGTAAAATGTATTTATAAAATTATTTATTATCCTGCAATTGTTGCATAGCCATAATTTGTCTCATGGTTTTTTCCATTCCATCACTGCTGCCATCAAGAAAAATTACGTTGCCTTTACCATATTCAGCAAAATTTTTTATAGCTTCTACCCACATACTGAACAAAATTACATTTGTATCAAGGTTAGCCTGTTTCATTTCTGTTGCAGCCTGGCTCATACCCTTCGCTACTTCTTCGCGGAACAACGCAACACCCTGCCCACGTAATTGCGCAGCCTGCCTTTCAGCTTCTGCAGCAATTTTAATAGCATTACCTTCAGCTTCTGCAGCTTTTGTTTTTGTAATTAAAAGTGCTTGGCCTTCATTTTCTGCAGCTGCTTTCAAATTATTACTCGCCACGACTTTGCTCATGCTCATAATTATTGCCTCATCAAAAGTGATGTCGTTTATCTGCAGATCCTGCAAGTGATAACCCCAGCTTTCCAGCGCCACGTCAACTTGCTCTTTTACATTTTCAACAATATCTCTCCTTACGTTTAAAACTTCAGCTTGTTTCTTTGTTGATACAAATGCCCGAATACTGCCTTCAACCGTTCTTATCAATGCCTGCATTAAATCTTTATCGCTTATAAATTTAAATGCCACTTTTTGTATCGTTTCTTCCTGCTCGTTTTGAACAGAATACAACAACATCGATTTGAAGTATACGTTCGCCTGGTCAACAGTTACAGCTTGAAATTCAAGCTCGACAGATCTGTTTTGAATACTTACCCTCTTAAAAATCTGATCTATGAATGGTATTTTCCAGTTAAGCCCTGCACGCTTTATTCCCGCATATTTGCCTAACCGGGTTATAACACCTATGGTACCTTGGTTAATAGTAAACAGTCCGCTGGAAATAATGGCTAGTATTGGAATAATCCACCAATAATCTCTTAATAAGTCCATAATAGTTTGGTTTTATTTTACAGCAAGTTAGGTAATAAACATCAATGACAAGTTTGATTTTAAACTTGAAATAGTTATGCTATTTTTGAAACAATTAATAAAATCAGCGATGAAAGTAGTGGGTTTTTCTTTTATAAAAGATGCAGTAAAAATGCAGTATCCAATTGTGGAAGCCATACGATCTATTTTGCCTTTGTGTGATGAAGTTATTGTGGCAGTTGGAGCATCTACAGATGGCACAAGAGAACTTGTAGCAAACATAGATAAGAAGGTGAAAATTATTGATACTGAATGGGACTTTACTTTAAGTGCAAATGGAAAAGTACTGGCATCAGAAACTGATAAGGCTTTTAAAGAAATACCTGCTGATGCAGATTGGTGCATTTATATACAAGGCGATGAGGTTTTACATGAAGACGGCTATGAAGAGATAAAACAGGCCATGAAAAAATGGAAAAATGACAAAAATGTTGATGGACTGTTATTGAAATATCGGCATTTTTTTGGCTCATACGATTACATTGGTATAGAGGCAAATTGGTATAGAAATGAAGTGAGAATTATAAAAAATAATAAAAATATCTATTCGTACAGAGATGCACAGGGTTTTAGAAAAGGCGATAATAAAAAGCTCAATGTAAAAAAATTAAAGGCGCATGTACACCACTATGGCTGGGTGCAAAGCCCATTAATTATGAAAGCAAAAAACGATTACAAAGCTAAAATTTATCACAATGGTGAGTACGATGAAAATAAGGTTACTGTACCGGAGAATTACACCGACCAACTTGTAAATGCTTTACAAAAATATACACACCCTCACCCTAAAGTAATGCAGCAAAGAATTGCAGCAGTAAACTGGAAATTTAATTACAACGAAACTAAAAATAAATTATCAGCCAAAGATCATTTTAAAAATATAACAGAGAAACTTTTTGGTGTCCGATTGTTTGATTATAAGAATTATAAAGTCGTTTAAAAACGCCAATCCACTTCGCAATAAAAGTCGAAAAAAGATCTATTGCTGAAGGGCTGCGGGATATAAGTGAAAATACTTTTGTGAGGTACGAACAAAAGATTGTAACGTGTAGCCCGAACTACAGATATACAGAGACTTTCAGCCCACAGCCCCGAAAAATTCTAAATTCCTTTTCCTTATATCCTACTCACTTCCTTCTTCCCACACCATGCACAAATGCACGATTGTTTCGGCGGCTTTCATCATATCGTTCACGCCAATCCATTCTTGTTTGCCATGTATGTTTTGCATACCAGTAAAAATATTTGGGCAAGGCAAACCCATATAACTCAGGCGACTTCCATCTGTCCCACCTCGAATATTTTCCTGTATAACCGATAGGCCACTGCGTTTAATGGCTTCGGCAGCATTTGCTACAACTTGTGGATGTTGATTCAACACTTCCTTCATATTTCTATATTGCTCCGTTTGCACATACTCCATTGTAACGCCGGCATATTTTGCAACCACTTCTTCAGCTATCTTTTTTAAACGATTATGATGGCTTACTAAACCCTCTCTTGTATAATCTCTAACAATAAAACCAATGGTTGTTTTTTCTGCTATGCCATTAACTGAAACCGGATGCACAAACCCTTCCCGCTTTTCCGTACTCTCAGGATTCCACTCGCTTTTAGGAAGTGTATCTAAAATTTCACCAGCGATTTTTATGGCATTTTTTAATTTATTTTTTGCATAACCCGGGTGCGCAATTACACCGTTGATAATGATGGTGGCACCATCTGCACTAAACGATTCGTCTTCTAAACTGCCCGCTTCTCCCCCATCTAAAGTATAGCCAAACTGTGCACCAACTTTTTTCATATCTATTTTTGCAACGCCTTTTCCAACTTCTTCATCGGGCGTAAAAACAATTTTAATATCACCATGCTTAATAGCAGGGTTATCCATTAAATATTGTGCAGCCTGCATAATAATTGATACGCCGGCTTTATCATCGCTACCCAATAATGTGTTGCCACTGGCAGTA
>JBBRPX010000308.1:0-3622 GCA_038227505.1 Chitinophagales bacterium | reverse complement strand
CAGGGAATTCATTGCTGTGTCTGCCCCCAACCGCTGATGAATAAAGATATAAAAGTAAAAGATAACAAACAAAAGTTCAGCGATGCTTGTCCTGCCCACAACCGAAGCTGATACCGAACTGCAGCCGAAGATAACAACGTCCCGCCCTGCTTGCAGCAATACCTTTGTTAGCGGCAGATTTTATCTATCAGTAAAAATAACGATGCCATTTCTTCTTACAGTTGTCGTTGCTCCAAGTCCATGCCATTTTAAGTTTACTTCCACTTCGTAATTTACTTCTTCGCTTTCTTCTGTCACCTTAAACAAATGGATTGTCCCACCAATTGTGGATTTTTGAGAAACAATATTTCCATCATATAATACTGTTTCTTTTCCTGTTAAACTTTGATTTCTAAATTCAATTCTGTGCCCGTTATGTACTATGGTTCTTTGCATAATTTATTGTTCGTCTTTTGTACCACTAAAATAAGTGTTGTCTTGAAAATTATAAATCGTGTAGCGGTTATGATTAAAATATTTGCCTCCGGGATATTTAGATGTCCAATCAAGATTCAGCCAAATACCTTCTTTGTCAGTACTGTTTCTGTAATTAATTTCTTTTACTTCACTTTCTCCAAAAATATCTTGTAATAAATTTGAATATTGTGAGTTTATTTGTTCTCTCACTTTTTGAGGTTCTTCTATCAAATATACTTCACTAAAAGCATGTCCGCCTTCAGCTCCAAAAGCAGTTGTTAATCGTGTATTAAATCCTATTGTTCTTAAAGTTGCACACATTAATATGGCAAAGTCATCGCAATCACCCGTCAAGTTATCGTTAATACTTTCACTTGCTTTTGCAAAATATTCTTCTCCTGCTGGGTCAGAAACATATTTCCACTTAGAAAATATTTCTTTGTAAACAGCACAAACTTGTTTTATGTTATGGTCTCCTGGGAATTTATTTGCAATGTCTAAAGCAAATTTTCGTGTGTCGGGATTTTTATAATCAATAGCTTCATTTAGTTTTTCAAGTGTCTTTTCCTCTAATGTTTTTTCTGGTGGTGGTGGTGGCGCAATCTCTTCTTGAAGTTGGTTAATTTGATTAACACTTGTTTCAGGATTTGTCGGGTCACTATTTGCTGTAACATTATTTTTAATTTTCAGTCCTAAAAATATTGCTAAACCTAAAATACAAACAGTGATTAGTAAAAAAATTGGTTTCATGATTTGTGGGGTCTTTTTAAATTTGCCGCTAACGAGCAGGGCTTGGCGTTGTTGGGGGATTTGGAAGTCGTCCGCCCGGAACCGAAGCTGATGCGTTGCTGATGTACAAGATAAGAACAAATGTTCACCGATGTTTGTCCTGCCCGAACAAAAGCTGCCATGTTGCTGCTGCTGAAGATTACAAGGTCATGCCCCAATAACGCCAAACCCAATGTTGGTGGCAGTGTTATTTGTTTCAGGGAACGTCTGCCCGGTATTGTATTGATGAAGCTGAACAAAGTTTGTCATGCTGGGGTGCGGTGGGATTGCAAGCTGTTTGGGCAGGTTGGCTTTGTGGTCGGCCTTGTGCGCCTGCCCAAAGTGCTTGCAATAGCCCCGGCTAAAGTTTATGCAGGGTCAAGAACAAAATCCAGGGTGGTGTTTTGTCCTTGCTTTACTGTTACTTCTTTTTCTGTTTTGTCCTTGTACTTTGGCGCTGATATGCTGATTGTATAAAGGCCGGCAGGTATTGGTTTTATTTGGTAACTGCCTTTTTCATTGCTTGTTGCTTTGTTGCCTGTCTCAACAACAAGAATTGTTGCACCGCTTACAGCCACTTTGTCCACCGAATTTAGGATTGTACCTTTTAGAGTTGTTGTGGATTGACCGGGATCAATAATTATCCTGTTGGCTTTGTAGGTTTTTACAAAATCGGGATTGGATGTTTTAAAACCTAATACTGTTTTGTCCAGTTGCAGTTTTAAAATCTGGTCGGCTTCTTTTATCAGGTTCTTTAGGTTAGCTCTAACTGTCGCCTTTTGTGCCGCTGCATTGCGAGGGTCGGGAACTTTTGCCTGATAATTATTTATTGTTGTTAGGAGTGTGTCTAACGTAGTGGTTGTGATGCCGTAATCTTTTAAGGCTGCTTCATTTGCTTTTCCTCCGTCGTAAATGTTTTGACAGCGTGAGCTTAACTGGTCGTCTTTGGTGCGAATTAAATCGCTGTGTGTAAAGTTTACTTCTTTTAAAAGCTTGTTGTTTTTTGTAGCAGCAGCGTAAGCTACAATTGGTGCGGCAATATCGGCGGCAAGCTGGCAAAGTGTTTTCTTTGCTTCGGCTTTGTCGATGGTGATACCTTTTGTTATCAGGTCTTCCTGTTGGGCTGTGGCAATAATACTGGCAATTGTAGTATTTAATGTGCCTGCTGCTGTTTGAAAGGCCTTGATTGTGGAAACGATAGTTGGGTTATCGTTGCAGTGTTTTTGAGTTGCTCTAAACATGTTGAGCTTTGCCTCTTGTGTAGCGTTCATTGTAGTAGATTTAGGGTGATTGAATGGAGTTATTTATTTACGGATTAAAACTAATATTCAATTTATCTTAATGCAAGAGGCTTTGAATGATTTAACATTTTGTTTGAAGAAGTTGAAATGTTTATTGAACGAATTTAGTTGTCGTTTGAACGAGCTAATTGCTTGAAGAATAAATCGAAATATTCATTGAACGAGTTAGAATATCTATTGAAGGATAAAAATTTTCATTGAATGAAATGGAATATCAATTGAATTATAAAATTATTGTTTGAACGACTTTAAATTTTAATTGAATGACTTGAAATATCTATTGAACGAAAAAAATATCGTTTGAACGGATGTGAATTTTTATTGATTAGCTTCCTTTATTGATATATTGCTGATTATCAATGGATAATTTATTTATTGAGTTTAAAAGGTGGTAACTGTTTATTTCTGTGGGTTTTGTAACTCTATTTTTTAAACCCTGTTACAAACCGGTAGAATTAAAAAATGTACAAGTGAGTTTAGAACACTTACAGCGGCAAAAAAATAAACGGTTTAAAAAATCTCCTTATTTCCGGGCCAACTGGCCCGGAAATAAGGAGTATAATAAGAATAAATAGCTTGAATACATCCCGCTTAACTTTTTTAAAAGCCAGTGATGTTAACACAAACCCAACGAGCTTTTATTTCGTAAGCACCATTCTCTTACTCAAAACTTCTTGTCCATCTGCTATAAGGCTGTACAGGTACATGCCTGCGGTAAGTGTATTGCCTTTTACTGTAATTGTATTTTTGCCCTGCTGTAAATTATATTGTAACAGCATTTTGCCATTAAGGTCAAACACGGCCAATATAGCTTTACCGGCAGTAGCAGGTATAGTGTAGCTAATGGTAGTATTTTCGCTAAAAGGGTTGGGTACATTTTGGCTAAGTGCAAAGGCTTTGTTCTGTATTTCGGCTGGTAAGCTGTTTTTATCGGTTACTACCAAAGTATTGCTGGTAACTGTTTCCAGTTTAGCTTTTAATTCCTCAATCTGTGCCTGCTGCTCTTGCAAACCTTTTAGCAGCATGGGGATAAAACCCATGTAGTTGACGCCTTTGTATGGTATTGGTTTGCCATCTTCTTTTTTATCGCTGCTGGT
>JBBRPX010000307.1:0-3631 GCA_038227505.1 Chitinophagales bacterium | reverse complement strand
GCAGCGTTTCAAAAAATAAATTTTTTAAGAGATCTTAAAGCCGATCATGAGCAATTAAACAGAACCTATTTTCCCGGCGTAAATTTTAAAAAGTTTACAGAAGAAGATAAGAGAATAATCGAAGAAGACCTTGCATCAGATCTTAAAAATGCATATGAAGGAATTTTGATGCTCCCCGTAAAAGCGAGGTTTGGTGTATATGTAGCTTACAAATACTACCGTACTTTATTCAGAAAAATTCAGCAGGCGCAACCACAACTTTTATTGGAGAACAGGGTACGCATCAGCAATACTTTTAAAGCAGTTATTTTGCTTAAAGCAGGTTTGCGCAGTTCATTCAAGTCTTTATAAGCAACGTTTTATGCATCAAAAAAAAGCAGTTATAATAGGTAGTGGCGTTGCAGGTATGGCAAGTGCAATAAGGCTGGCGGTACAGGGTTTTGCTGTAACTGTGTTTGAGAAAAATAGTTATCCGGGTGGTAAATTATCTGCTTTTACAACCGATGGTTATCATTTTGATGCCGGACCTTCTTTGTTTACACAACCTCAAAATATAGAGGAGTTATTTGCGTTCGCAAATGAACCAATTGAAAATTACTTGTCTTACCATAAAATAGATATCGCTTGTAAATATTTCTTTGAAAATGGAAAAGAAATAAATGCCTACAGCAACCAGGATTTGTTTGCAAACGAAATGCAGGAAAAGACTGGTGAGCCAAAAGAGAACATTACAAATTATTTAGCCAGATCTGAAAAGCTGTATAACAACGTAGCAAATATTTTTTTAAATTATTCTTTGCATAAAAAAAGTACCTGGCTTAGTCCCCGGTCTTTTAGAGCACTCAGTTCAATTAAGTTTCCCTATATTTTTAAATCTTTAAACCAGTACAACACAAGTTTTAAAGCAAAAGAAACGCAGCAAATTTTTAATCGCTTTGCAACTTATAATGGCAGCAATCCTTACAAAGCACCTGCTATGCTTAGTCTCATTCCACATTTAGAACAAACAGAAGGCGCTTATTATCCGCAGGGCGGCATGATAAATATTACCAATGCTTTATACAAACTTGCGCTTAAAAAAGGCGTTCAATTTCATTTCGATGCAGCCGTTCAAAAAATAATTTGTCCTGATAATATTGCAGCAGGCGTTGTAGTAAACCAGGAAAATATTATGGCTGATGTGGTTGTAAGCAACAGCGATGTATATTTTACTTACAAGAATTTGCTCAACAATAATATTAAAGCTAAAAAAGTTTTAAAACAGGAAAGAAGCAGCAGTGCACTCGCTTTTTATTGGGGCATCAACACTTCTTTTCCACAGCTGGAGTTACACAATATATTTTTCAGCGAAAATTATTCGGCGGAGTTTGACCATATTTTTAACAGCAAAAAATTATACAGCGATCCAACAATTTATATAAACGTTACAAGCAAAATTGAAAAAGCACAAGCACCTTCAGGTTGCGAAAACTGGTTCGTAATGATAAACGTTCCCGCAACAAATACATACGATGTTGAAGCGGTAAAAACTGTTGCAAAGGAATATATCATTACAAAATTAAACCGTATTTTAAAAACTGATATCGCCTCACATATCGTTAACGAAACCTTGTTACATCCACAGTCTATTGAAGCCAATACGGGTTCATATTTGGGTTCATTGTATGGTACCAGTTCTAACTCTAAAACGGCAGCTTTTTTGCGGCATCCAAATTTTTCAAAGCGAATTAAAAATTTATATTGTTGCAGTGGAAGTGTACATCCCGGCGGCGGTATACCGCTTTGTTTAAAAAGCGCAAAAATTGTAAGTGATCTTGTAAAGCATGATATTAAAAATGATAGAACGGTACATGCTTAAAAGCAGAACACAAATAGCGACTGCGCTGGCGATTTTTTTTCATGTAATCGGTTTTGTGGGAATGTTTTTTAATGCAGCATTTTTTACGGCAGCAACGCCATTTAATCTTTTGTTGATGTTTGCATTGCTGCTTTATACACAGCAAAAAATCAATTGGGCCTTTATTGCTTTTATTGCTGTTTGTTTTTTCACAGGTATTGCAGTAGAAATTATTGGGACTTCAACCGGCTATTTATTTGGAGAATATGCTTATGGTACAACACTTGGATTAAGTTTTAAAAATGTACCACTTGTCATAGGTATCAACTGGTTCATCATTATTTATTGTAGTGGTATTACGGTTAACAGGTTTTTAGAAAAAATTTCTGCAAAACTGGAAACAATGACGGGCGCACCTTCACCGGCTGTTCGTTTTTTTTCTGTAATATCTGATGGTGCCATGCTGGCTGTCTTTTTTGATTGGATATTAGAGCCTGCAGCAATAAAGCTCGGATATTGGCAATGGTTAGGAAATGGAGAAATACCCACATACAATTATCTGTGTTGGTTTATAATCAGTCTGGGTTTAATGAGTGTTTTCACTTTCTTAAAATTTGAAAAGAAAAATATTTTTGCGGTAAATTTACTTATGATAATGATGATGTTTTTTATGTTAATTAGAACTTTTTTATGAACCTGATTATTTATTTATCTATAACACTTGCAACCTTTTTTTTGATGGAAGGCATTACGTGGGCTACCCACCGTTATGTAATGCATGGTTTTTTGTGGTATCTCCACGAAGATCATCACCATCCACATGGTTCTTTTTTCGAAAAAAATGATGCCTTCTTTTTAATTTTTGCTATACCCAGTTGGTTGTGTATTATGCTCGGTTTGCAAAATGGAAATTACATTGCCGCTGCCATCGGTTTTGGTATTGCTATGTATGGCTTTGCTTATTTTTTGGTACACGATGTAATTATTCACCAGCGGTTTAAATGGTTCACACGCAGCAATAACGTGTATGTGCGCACTATTCGCTGGGCGCACAAAATGCACCACAAACATATAGGCAAAGAGCATGGAGAAAGTTTTGGCATGTTGTACGTAGCCAAAAAGTACTGGGAAAAAGTAAAGGCAGATAAAGCAAGAAAAGTATTTTAAAAAAAATTTGGGCGTGCGCCCTGTCGAGGGGCGCCGGGCTTTCCGCCTGTACTCCTCGTCGCCTTTGGCTCCTGTGGGGTACAGTGCTACAATCCCTCACGCAGCGGCTCACGAATCATAACCGTATTTTAAGAAATTCACTTAAGCCATAAATAGGCAAAGCAGGCACAGCTTCCTTTTTTAATTGTCCGTCTCTTGTTATAAAGTAATCTAGTTTATGATGCAAGGCACAATAATATTGCAGTGCATCTTCAATATCATTTATTTTTGAGTGCAAGGCATTTACAGTAGTATTATGAGAAATATCAATCACTTTTATATCTGTCAATAACGTCAGTAATATTTCTTTTGCTTTTTTTGCACCATAAGATTTAGTGAGCCAATACCCTACAATATGAACAATCGCCGGACTTATGTAAGCTTGTACTCCGTCATTTATTACCAACTCTATTAGTTTTTTGGCTTCGTCGTAGTGGGCACGATGAAGCGTAAAATGAAGTAAAATATTAGCATCTATAAATACTTTAAAAGCCATATTTGCCGGATTGTTCTTTATAAAAAAGTTCTTTTAAATCTGTATTCTGTTCAATAGCTGCAGGTTTCATACTCTCTATCAATTGAATGATG
>JBBRPX010000306.1:0-3646 GCA_038227505.1 Chitinophagales bacterium | reverse complement strand
GATAACTTCTAAAGGCGCTGCAGGCGTTACAGGCAGCGGTTTTATTGTGCTTGCTTCTACACTTTCAGCAGTAAAAATAATTCCTGTTGAAGGGCTTGCATTGCTGCTTGGCGTAGATAGATTTATGAGTGAGGCAAGAGCAATTACAAATTTTATTGGCAATGGGGTAGCAACTATTTTTATTGCAAATAGCGAAAAGGATTTTGACAGGCAAAAAATGCAGAATGCGTTTGCAAACGAAGTATATGAATATGATATTAATAAAGCTGTGAATACCCAAACTGAAAACGTCGTCAAAATTAAATAAAGAAAACTCTTTTCTATTGCGAAATTATTTTTTTTCTTGCAACAGGCTTTCAATTCATCATTTCATTGTCGTAAATTTCAGTCTTCAAACTAACTTATGATTAAACTAATTACTTGTGCTGCTGCTTTGTTTACAGTTGTAATTGCAAATGCACAAAAAGAAAAACGCAGTATTTCTTCGACAGATTCTGCCTTGTTCAGCAATGTAAAATACAGACAGGTAGGCCCGTTTAGAGGTGGCCGCAGTGGATCAGTTGCAGGCAGTTTTAAAAATAAAAACACTTTTATATTCGGCGCAACTGGTGGTGGTGTATTTAAAACTACTGATGGTGGCAGCAACTGGAAAAACATTTCAGATAAATATTTTGGCGGCTCTATTGGAGCAGTAGCCATTGCCCCAAGTGACGAAAGTATTTTGTATGTAGGTGAAGGTGAAGCAACTTTGCGTGGAAATGTAAGCGAGGGCCTTAACGGAATATGGCGCAGTGATGATGGTGGTAGAAGTTGGAAAATACTTCCACTTAAAAACACCAGGCATATTAGCAGAATAATTGTTCATCCAAAAAATCCCGATATCGTTTGGGTTGCCGCAATAGGTCATTTGTTTGGCGCAAGTGAAGACCGGGGTGTCTATAAAACAATGGACGGAGGTAAAACATGGCGCAAAGTTTTGTTTGTTAACGCAAATGCCGGAGCAGCAGAACTTGTTATGGAGCCAGGTAACCCTTCGACGTTATACGCAAGCACATGGAATGTAAAACGCACCCCGTATAGCTTTGAAAGCGGTGGCCCGGGCAGTGGTTTGTGGAAGAGTACAGACGCAGGTGAAACATGGATGAACCTGATGGATAAAAAAGGCATGCCTAAAAAAGAAGTAATTGGTAATATTGGTATTGCAGTGAGCGCAGTTAATCCTGAAAGAATTTATGCACTAATAGAATGTAAAAGCCGTGGTTTATACCGAAGCGATGATGGAGGAAACACATGGGAAAAACAAACCGATGATGCAAATATTTGCCAGCGGGCTTGGTACTTCAGCAAAATATTTACTGATACAAAAAATGAAAATATTATTTATGCTTTAAATGTTGGAATGTATAGAAGTACAGATGCAGGTAAAACATTTAAGCCGATTAATACGCCACATGGAGATCACCACGATCTTTGGATTGACCCCGACGATGCAAACAGAATGATTGTTGCAGATGATGGTGGTGCACAAGTTAGTTTTGATGCTGGCAACAACTGGAGCACCCTTCAGAACCAGCCAACAGCGCAGTTTTACAGGGTTTCAACCGACAATCATTTCCCTTATAGAATTTTGGCAGCACAGCAGGACAACAGTACAGTGAGAATTTTGAGTAGTAGCAATGGCGGACAAATTTCTACCGATGATTGGTCACCAACAGCCGGCGCAGAAAGCGGATATGTAGTAGCCGACCCTCTAAATCCTGATATTGTTTATGGTGGCAATTATGGTGGATACCTAAGCCGGCTAGATCATAAAACAGGAGAGAACAGAGCTATCAGTGTTTATCCTGATAACCCGATGGGTGCAGGCGCCAGCTCAACGAAATACCGTTTTCAATGGAACTTTCCCATCTTTTTCTCCCCTCATAATCCTAAAAAATTATACGTCGGCGGGCAACATTTATTCGCAACAGAAAACGAAGGCCAATCATGGGAAGTCATTAGTCCTGATTTAACTACAAACGATACTGCAAAACAAAAATCGAGTGGTGGTCCAATTACGCAAGACAATACATCAGTAGAATATTATTGTACCATTTTTGCCGCTATTGAAAGCCCGTATGAAAAAGATTTATTGTGGACAGGAAGTGATGATGGGCGTGTGAATGTTAGCAGGGATGGTGGCAAGAACTGGAACGATGTAACGCCACCAACGGCAGGAAAATTGATGATGTGGAATTGTATTGATGCTGATCCATTTAAAAAAGGTGCTGCATATATTGTTGGCACAAAATATAAAATGGATGATTTTAAACCTTATATTTTTAAGACAGAAGACTATGGTAAAACCTGGAAAGAAATTACGACAGGAATACCATCTATGCATTTTGCAAGGGCAATAAGGGCAGATAAAAAACGAGCAGGTTTATTATATGCCGGTACAGAATATGGAATGTACATAAGTTACAACGATGGAGCAAACTGGCGTCCATTCCAATTAAATTTACCAATGGTGCCTATTACGGATATGACCATTAAAAACAATGACTTGATTGTGGCTACACAAGGTCGGGCACTTTGGGTGATTGACGATCTTACAACCATTCAGCAGTTTGATGAAACAGTGTTAGATAAAAATTTATTTGTTCTTCCCATAAACGAAAGTTACAGGCGTGATGGATTCGTAAATTTAAATGCAAAAAATGCAGGTACAAATGCTGCCAATGGCGCAGTAATTAATTTTTATGCTAAAAATATTATTGACAGCAGCAAAGGAGTAATTGTGTTAATGGATAAAAATAAAAAAGAAATAAAAAGATTTGCAACAGATGCAAAAGAAAAAAATGAAAAAATAGAATTGGTGAAGGGTATGAATAGTTTTGTATGGAACATGAATTATCCTGAAGCCGAAAAAATAGATGGGATGATTTTGTGGAATGGCGCTGTTGGAAGCCCTAAAGCCATACCCGGCGAGTATTTTGTAAAAATAAAGGTTGACAAGGATTCTATGGAGCGACCTTTTATAATACTTCCAAACCCTGCCTACAATATTACACAACAGGGGTATGAAGATCAATTTAATACACTAATTAGCATACGGGATAAATTTACAGAAATTCAAAAGGCAATTAAAAGCATTAGAGATGTGCGCAGCCAAATAAATGATTTTGCTGATCGCCAGGGGAAAGATTTACCAAAAGAAGTAAAACAAAAAGGCGATACAATAAACAAACAACTTACTGCTGTTGAAGAAGCCTTGTACCAAACAAAAGCCAAGAGCGGACAGGATGTACTGAATTATCCAATTAGGTTAAATGATAAAATCAGTGGTTTGTTTGATTATGCAGGCAGTGGCTATAACCCTCCAACCATACAGGTAAAACAAGCTTACAATGAACTTGCAGCACTTGCAGATATACAATTAGCTAAATTAAAAAGCTTAATGGAAATTGACGTTGTAGAATTAAATAAAATGATTCGAGAAAAGGCAATACCGATAATCGGTGCAAAAAAGGCAGTATAGATTTTAATTATTAAAGCTTTTAAAGGATTGAATTTTTTTCAATCCTTTTTTTATTAAGCTATTTTTAATAAGCGATGTTGAAAAATTACGGATATCAAAAAAAATGAAACATCTAAAACATAAACG
>JBBRPX010000305.1:0-3672 GCA_038227505.1 Chitinophagales bacterium | reverse complement strand
TATAATCCATTGTTGTCCGACAAAAACAAGAATCTTCAACTTTTCTGCCTGTATTGCTTGATTTAGCTGCATAGCGTTTTTATTTTCTTTAGCAGGGGGTTAGGATGTATTAAACATATCGGTTTGGCCTGTTTTTTTGGCTTTCTTTTTCTTGTATTCGGCTAGTAGTTGCTTGATGCTGATGTAATTGAGTAAGTGCAATTTAAAGACGGTTACAAACACACTAAAAGCCATTTTGGTTGTATTGTTTTGGTGTATTACCGATAGCTATAACAAGGCTATGAGTGCCATCCAGATTTGGATCTCAATAGCGTTTTGGTTATCCTCCCACAAAATACTGCAAAGGAAAATTTTGCTTTAGTTTCTTAAAAAATAACTCAATTTTCCATCTGTATTTGTACAGTAAAGTAATCGTTTCTGCATCCAGTTCAAAGTTGTTGGTTATAAATTCGTAGCTTAGATTTTGCTTGGTATCATACCAAGCAATACGCCGCAACTTCAATGTTTGTGGGTTTCCCAGCTCGTCCTTAAAGGTTTGTGCAATGATGGTTTCTTGTAGAATATTAGATGAAGTGGTATCATCGTGCAAGCATTCTAAGGCAATATCATATACTGCATTTTCTTTTTGCCGTGTAACAAAAAATACAGCTTGCTCTGTAAATTTTGCATATTGTTTATAGTTATTGTAACCTTTATCAAACACCACATAAGAACCTTGTGGCAATTGCAGTTTGTTGTAAATATTTTGGTCATTATCGGCTGCTGCTCAAAAATCTATAAAATGAGGCATCAGTGAGGTGCCGTGCAAAACCGTGTTCTTTTTGATACCACCCTTTTTCTTTCCATTCTCATTGTGCCTACCACTTGTTTTAAGAATGGCCTTAAAGAGGCTAAAAACAGTGGCATCCATCAAGAACAGCTTATCTAAAATGGGTTTTGCTAAAGTGCTGTCCGAGAAATTTGGCTTATACAAAGCGTATGATGCCTCGTAAATGGACTTAAATACATCGGGCGACCTGTTCTTGTTGCCGTCACTCAATGTGCTACGTGGTGGTACATAATCAATACCCAAATGGTTCAGCTTGCCTTGCGCAATACCAAGACCAGCTTCAATTTCACGAAGTGACATACTGCCAATAACCACACAGAACAACATTGCCACAAAATGTTCGTAGGTCTTTAACTGTTTATAATAATGATTGCTTTTGCATTTAGCAATTACGGGACTTAAAATTGATTTATTGCACAAAGAAATTAGCTGAGAAAATAAGTGCTGTCCGAAAAAATTGTTACTTTGATTCATCGTTTTAAAGTGTGGTAACTTCAAAACTATAAAGAGAGGTCTAAAAACCTCTCTTTTAAATTAATTTGTCGGACGACAATTATTTATAAAAACAAACAATAGAATAATTATTTTTTTCGTACACTAATTTTAATTTTATTATTTAATTATGATGATAGGAAAATCGTTTCCATAACTGTAGCTGGCCGGATACTGCGGTGTGCCTTTGTATTTTTTTGTAATTTCTGGTACTTTTGTTTGAAGGTAGGCATCCAATTGTTTTACAGTAAGTTTTTTATCTGCACTGCCTGCATCACCTTTAAATGCTTCCAGCAGGCACCATGTAAATGAACCATGGCCCAGTTGCGGAAATTCAGATGCAGACTGCTCGCTGCCCGATGCAGTAAGCCATTGCGTACCTGTTGCCCTTGCTAATTGTGCTATAGCCTGTTCTTCCGGTACTCCTCGTGTACCTGCCACCTCTTCTAATGCACCTGCACTCTGGCAGGCATCTAAAATAAATAGTTGCTTCTGCGCTTTTATATCTTTACTCATTTGCTGTAAGGCCGCCGCACTAAAACCTTTTTGTGCCAATGCGCCGTCGTTACCATAAAACTGAGTAACATCGTATGGAGCAAGAAAAAATTGTTTCTTATCGTTTATAGCACCGTGACCGGCGTAATAAAAAATAAAAAGATCTTGTGGCTTTGCTACTGCCTTTATTTTTTCAAAAGCATTGGTAATACCATCTTTTGTAGCTTCTGCATCGTTTAGCGTAATAGTATTTGTGTTGGCAAATAAACCTTGTGAACCTGCAGTGATGGCTTCGGTAAACGCAGCAGCATCTGCATGTGCATAATTTAAACTGTACTTTGGATTTTTATAAGTGTTGATGCCGATAACAAGCAAATGCAAAGTTGATGTTGCCGCCACGGGTTGCTCGTTGCCTGATGGTTTATAGTTTATAAATAATTCAACAGGTTTACTTTCGGTTCTTTCCGTATTAAAAGCGACTGCTTTAAAACGGTTTGTGCCTGGCAAAAGTGCTACAGTAAATATTTTAATGGCAGATTTTTCTGATTTATTATCATCTTCTACAACTAGGTTACGGGTTGATTCTACCAATTTTCCATTTTGAAATAAACGTATTTCTGTAACGCCATCGTTAGGGCAATCAGCTTGCACTTTAATATTAACCTGTTCCTTAGCTGTATTAACTACTGCTGCCTCATCTTCAACTGTTAGGTTGCGCTGCATTTCCTCGACAGAAATTTTTACTTTGGGCGCATCTTTTAATGTTATAAAATTTACTGGGGCCGGTGTAAAGTTTTCTCCTTCTAAAATGCGTGTTAGCAGACGGATGGTATAAAATTTTTCATAGCCTGATTCAATCGGTACAACTTCAAGCCCTTTTAAGTAATACATTTTTTTAATGCCATCCTGCGTTCCATCAAACCGACCCTGGTTATCTACAATTACCCAGTCTTTTGCATTAAAAAAAACCATGGTAGCAAGCATTTCGCCTGTGGCAATATTCCAGATCTTTATAGTGCGGTCATCAGAGCCACTAAAAAGAAATTTATCATCTTTAGTAATTGCAAGCGAATTTGGTGCAGTGTTATGACCAGTAAGGGTTTGCACAATGCTGTGCGTTCGGCTATTGATAATATGTATGGGCTCAGCTTCGGTAATACTGCCACAAACTGCCATTTGCTCACTGTTGTTAAATTCAAGCATACAATTCTTCGCAGATGTAAAAAGAAACGCTTGCCTTTTACCGGTGGCCACATTAAGCCAACCCATAAATTCATTATCGCCGGTAACAATATTGCCATCTCGGGTTACCAATAGTTTTTTAATATCTGTAAACTTGTTGTAATAATTATTCCACTTGTTATAATTATCATATTGTTCTGGTATTGTTTGCAGCATATTTTTTACACGAATGCCGGTTTCTATATTAAATTGAACAATTCTATTGTTGCTGCATCCTGCAAAAATCATTTTATCATCGGGAGAAAAGGACAGCGAATACACCGAGGGTTTAATCTGTAAAATTTTCCTTAAATCGCCACCCGGTAAATTATAAATATTGATTTTTGAGCTGTTAATATCATTGGTTACTGCAAGCATCCTCCCATCTGCTGATATGGCAAATGCATTTGAATCTTTGTTATTACCAGGAAATTCTTTCAGTTTTTCGAAAGTGCTGGCATTGTAAACTCTCACTGAGCCAGAGCGGTTATTCATTACAAGGTAACTACCATCCGGGCTATATTTTAACGTTGGTACCCAATCTTTACCTGATATATCTTTTAGCACGGAAGCTTTAACATCCATAACGGATTGATAAAATCCTTTAATATTATTACCCGAAACTGCCAACTGAT
>JBBRPX010000304.1:0-3679 GCA_038227505.1 Chitinophagales bacterium | reverse complement strand
TAGAGTATGCTGTTTTATTGGGAGTGATTGGAGCACTGCTAAATATGCTTCCCTACATTGGTGGACTAATAGCAATTGCATTACCTATCATTATTGCATCAGTAACCAAAGATGGTTTTACCACACAGTTTTTAATATTAGGCGCTTATGCTTTAATTCAGTTTATTGATAATAATTTTTTAGTGCCTTTTCTTGTCTCATCTCGGGTAAAAATTAATGCATTCTTTTCTTTGGTAGTTGTGTTGTTAGGCGGCGCATTGTGGGGAGTTGCAGGTATGTTTTTATCCATACCTTTTTTGGCAATATTAAAAATAATATTTGACAGGTTGCCTGAAATGAAACCATGGGGTAAATTATTTGGTGATACTTTACCTACAAGGCACAAAGGTGAAATATGGATGCTGCGAAAGAAGAGAAAAGAAAATGCCTTACCAATTATCACTGATGAAACTGCGAAATAGTTGCTTTATAACGTCGGAATAGGAAATCCTAAAATTCTATTGCATAATAAAAGCTAAATAGTAAGCTGAAGATGAAATGTGCGACGCCACCGCAGTTCAATATGGCTATGTCTTTGTTCGGCTACAAATTATTTTGAAAAAATATTTAGTAGACTTTATTTTAATGTTCAATGTTCAACACCAAATGTTCAATATTTAAGTTTTAAAGTTTGTAAATATCAAACATTGTGTACTACGCCCCCCAACCTTCTCTATCCAAACTTCTGTACTGTATTGCTTCTGCAAGGTGCTCGGGTTTAATATCTGCAGATGCTGCAAGGTCTGCAATGGTGCGGCTCACCTTCAAAATACGATCGTAAGCACGTGCTGAAAGGTTTAATTTTTCCATAGCTATTTTTAATAAATTAGCACCTGCGGTGGAAATGATACACACTTCTCGTAAAGTTTTACTGCTTATTTGTGCATTGGCATACACGCCAATATTTTCTTTATAGCGAGCTGCCTGTATTTCTCTTGCTGCTACAACTCTTGCACGAATGACTTCGCTTTTTTCGTATTCTCTTACCGATTGCATTTCACTAAAAGCAACAGGAGTGACTTCCACATGCAAATCAATTCTATCCAATAGAGGGCCTGATATTCTGCTTAAATATTTTTGTACAATGCCGGGCCCACAGCTACATTCTTTATCAGGATGATTAAAATAACCGCAAGGGCAGGGGTTCATAGAAGCAATGAGCATAAAGCTAGCAGGAAAATCCAATGCTACTTTTGCACGGCTGATGGTAACTTTTCTTTCTTCCATCGGCTGGCGCATTACTTCCAACACTGTTCTTTTAAACTCAGGCAATTCATCTAAAAACAACACGCCATTATGCGCTAAAGAAATTTCGCCGGGTTGTGGGTTGCCACCGCCGCCAACCAATGCAACATCTGAAATAGTATGGTGGGGAGATCTGAAAGGGCGCTTGCTTACAATCGTTGCATTTTCTGGAAGCTTACCTGCAACGCTGTGTATTTTGGTTGTCTCTAATGCTTCGTGCAAACTAAGTGGCGGTAATATGGTTGGTAATCTTTTTGCCAGCATTGTTTTGCCCGCACCAGGAGGACCAATTAATATTGCGTTGTGGCCACCGGCTGCTGCAATTTCCAATGCACGTTTTATATTTTCCTGTCCCTTTACATCACTAAAATCTATGTCAAAATCGCTTTGCGCATTTGCAAATTCTGCTCGTGTATCTACAACAGTTTGAACTAAAGATTTTTCATCTTTAAAAAACTCTATTACTTCATTTATATGTGTAACACCAAATACTTTTAAGTTGTTTACCATAGCGGCTTCACGGGCATTTGCCAATGGTAATATCAATCCCTCAAAACCTTCTTTACGGGCTTGTATGGCTATGGGTAATGCACCTTTAATTGGACGAACTTCACCATCCAAACTTAATTCCCCCATTATTACAAACTTTTCAAGTCGCTCAGGGTTTTCAATTTGTTCGGTAGCGCCAAGTGTGCCAATGGCAATTGGCAGATCGAATGCAGAACCTGTTTTTTTAATATCTGCGGGCGCAAGATTAACCACCAGTTTGGTACGTGGCATAAAATAATGGTTGCTTTTTATGGCACTCTCTACTCTTTGTAAACTTTCCTTCACTGCATTATCTGGCAAGCCTACAATAAAATAATGTTGCCCTTGGTTTGTAACATTTACTTCTACCGTTATCGTTATTGCTTCCACACCATACACAGCACTGCCAAAGGTTTTTACCAGCATTTAATTTTATTTTTTTTGAAGATAGGCAATACCCTCTTGATTTACAAATAGACCGAAGGTTTATGTAAATTTCAGCGAAAGGGTTCTGAAGTAAATATTATTTTAATTTCAGCATATAACAGCGAAAGAATGAATTTCGCTCTAAACCGTAGTTAATAAAGGCTTGGATTGAATGTCTTTAGGCTGTTCAAGAGGATTAAAATTATTCTTCTAAGGTTGTTTTTTTTACAGGAATACCATTTGGGTACATCATATTTTCAATTCTCTGGCTCATTAATTTATCATCTTCAAATTTATTTACCCAAAATACTTCGTAATAAGCTTTAATGATACCAGTAAGTGGCGTTGCGAATAGTACTCCAATAAAACCGAAAGCCACGCCCATAGCCATTACAGCAAAAAGTATTGAAACAGGATGAATTTTCATAGTATTAGAACGAACTTTTGGCATTATAAAATCTGCCATCAATTCATCAGATGCTAGATAGAAAACTGTTACCCATATAGCAGTAGTTCCGTTCACAGAAAGTGCTATCAAAATGGGAGGTATTGCTTTAATAAAAAAACCGATTCGTGGAATAAATTCTGTAAAAAATGCCAGTGCTCCCCAAACAAAAGCACCAGGTACACCCATTAAGTTTAGGAAAATAGTAGCAGCTACACTATTTACCATTCCGCCTATTAATATTGACCTCATCCATCCACTTATCATTAAAGAAATGCGGGTAAATGCTATTGTTGCCTTATCTCGCTTAGCCGGTGGAAAACTAAGTAAGTATAATTCAAACATTGGGCGAGGACTTGTAACCATGTAAGCAACCATACTTATGAATACTATTACAACAAGTAATTGAGCTAAAATGGAAAGCGATAGCGAGCCTACTTGCATTAAAGTTTTTGGTATAGAAGGCAGTAACGAAGAAAGTTTATTGGGATCTAGTTGAATTTCTTTCTGAAGGTCTGGATAATTGCTGAACCATGAGCTAACGGTATTAGAAGCCTGGGTAGCATACAAAGGTAAATTCCTAATCAAAACTGATATCTGGTCATTTATTTTTGGACCTACAAACACCCCAATTGACACAAATGAAAGTAGAATCAAAACAAAAACTATGGTTGTGGCCCATGTTCTTTTTACATGTCTTTTTTCCAGATTGGTTATTGGCTTGTTGATAGCAACAGCAAGCACAAATGCAAACAGTAGTAGCAACACCACACTTATCATTTTATAAATTAAAAACAATAACATAACAATACCCGCTGCCAAAAAAATGGCTTTAGATAATTGTTTGTATAGATTGTTAGATTTACGATCGTCTACCATTGAAGTTTTTTTTGTACTTATTTCGTGTCTGGGAGTTGAATGTAAAAACTTACCGGACAAATTTTATAAGTGGATTTTAAAATAATGCTGATATTCAATTAGATTTTTTAATGGTAT
>JBBRPX010000303.1:0-3699 GCA_038227505.1 Chitinophagales bacterium | reverse complement strand
TTGGTAAAACTGGTTTTTTCACAGAGGAATCAGCGTATGATCCCCGTAGCCCTTATTCTGCCAGCAAGGCTTCATCAGATCATTTTGTAAGAGCTTTTTATCATACCTACCAATTACCAATCAAAATAAGTAACTGTAGTAATAATTACGGTTCGTATCATTTTCCGGAGAAGTTAATTCCACTTTGTATTCATAATATCATAAACAATAAACCGCTTCCTATTTATGGCAAGGGGGAGAATGTGCGTGACTGGCTTTATGTTGAAGACCATGCCAGGGCAATAGATTTAATTTTTCACGAAGGTAAAATAGGGGACACGTACAATATTGGTGGCCATAACGAATGGACCAATATTGCTTTGGTAAAAGAGCTTTGCACCCAAATGGATGAAAAGTTAGGCAGAGAAAAAGGGGCATCAGAAAAATTGATAAGCTACATAACCGACAGAGCAGGGCACGATCTTCGTTATGCAATAGACGCAAAAAAGTTAAAAGATGAATTAGGTTGGATGCCATCGCTGCAATTTGAGGAAGGGGTTAGTAAAACGATAGATTGGTATCTGGAGAATAGTAAATGGCTGGAGGAAGTAACAAGTGGGGCGTATAAGGAGTATTATGAGGGGATGTATACGAAAGTTTAGCGTTAAGAGGTTTAGAAGTTCTGGGTCAAATATTATTGTATGTTCGATGGAAGTTATAGACTCCTAAAAATGAAAATTTATTCTTTTGAAAAATTACAAAGCTGGCAAAATGCAAGAAAATTAGCAGTGTGGACTTATGGTGTGAAAAAAAATTTTCCCGCAGATGAAAAGTTTGGAATGATTTCGCAAATGCGAAGAGCAGCTATTTCAGTGGCTTCGAACATTGCAGAAGGAACTTCCAGGATAACGCCAAAAGATCAGTCTCATTTTAGCACAATTGCCTATAGCAGTACAATTGAGTTACTAAATGATTTAATTGTTGCTTTAGATTTAAATTTTATAACAAACGATTTATATTTAGAGGGTAGAGAATTAATTGAAAAACAAACATTATTATTGGCGGGGTTAAGAAAATCACAACAAGAAAAGATTTCTAAACCCTTAAACTCACTAGACCTCAACCTCTAAACCCTCAACCTCTAAACCAATTAATGAAAGGAATAATATTAGCAGGCGGCTCGGGCACAAGATTGTATCCAATAACAATGGGAATAAGTAAGCAATTGATGCCAATTTACGATAAACCAATGATTTATTATCCGTTAAGTACGTTGATGTTGGCCGGTATAAAAGACATTTTAATTATAACAACACCGGAGGACCAGGAACGGTTTAAAAGATTGTTGAAAGACGGTAAGCAATGGGGATGCAATATAAAATATGCAAAGCAGGAAGTGCCTAATGGACTTGCACAGGCATTTGTGATAGGTGCAGATTTTATAGGCACAGATAAAGTAGCGTTGGTATTGGGCGATAATATATTTTATGGAAGTGGTTTTGGCGATCTATTAAGGCAGAGTGTAGAACACGATGGTGCAACGATATTTGCTTATCCGGTTAGCGACCCGGAAAGATATGGCGTGGTAGAATTTGATGAGAATTTTAACGCCCTTTCAATAGAAGAAAAACCGGGAAAGCCTAAAAGTAATTATGCTGTACCAGGTCTTTATTTTTATAATAACGAAGTGGTAGAAATTGCGAAAAACATAAAACCGAGTAAGAGAGGGGAATATGAAATAACGACAGTTAACGACATTTACCTCCAAAACAAAAACCTTAAAGTCTCCGTACTCAATAGAGGTTTTGCTTGGTTGGATACAGGTACTTTTGATAGTCTGAGTGATGCGAGTGAATATGTGCGAGTAATAGAAAAAAGGCAAGGTTTGAAAATTGGGTGTCCTGAAGAAGTTGCATATCGGATGGGATTTATTAGTGCTGCACAATTGGAAGTCTTGGCTGAAGGGCTTAAAAACAGTGGTTATGGTGAGTATCTGAAAGGAATAAAGTAATTGCCTATAATAAAAGTGGTATGATACATTAAAGTAAGACCTTTTATGTCTCGGAATACCTTGCTTTTCGTTTTCAGTATAGAATAATTATTTATCAAAACAGATTTTGGAATTATTTTTTTAAAATACATAGTAAACTATTGGTGAGCCATTCATCTGCGATTACGTATTTTGTAATGAGTGTGTTAACCGCTTTTTATCGCAAATAAAATATAAAGGCTGCTAAAAGGATTTAAAGTAGTAAAACTTAAAAAAAATGGAGATTAAGAATAGGACTAGAATATTGAACATTTTTCGTAAGTTTTTTTTGAATTCCACTTTAGAGAAAGTTCTTTATTGGCTTATAAAAAATAAAATTGCATTAGTCATTTGTAATAGATTTATACCAATGCACTTTATGTATGATAAACCCTCTTATCGTACTGCAAATCGGAACGGTATCAATTATAAATTAGATTTAAGCAGCTTCAATAATTGGGCTATATTTTGGGAAATAGAAGTTGAGTTAGAGGCCAAAAGAAAACTATTTTCCTTGTTAAAAGAAGGTGATAATTTTATTGACATTGGGGCTCACGTAGGCCAAATAACTCTAGAGGCAGCCCGTATTGTTGGTAAAAATGGTAAAGTGTTTTCTTTTGAACCACACCCTAAAACTTTTGCCCAATTCGAACATAACATTGCTTTAAACAATTTCAATAATATAACTGCATGTAATTTTGGTTTAGGAGACGAAGTTGGTGAATTCTATGTAGAAGTAATAGATGAAAACAATGCGGGAATGAACAGAATAACTAAAGACAATAAAAGTAACATTTCGGTAGAAGTAAAAATTTTAGATGACTATTTGTTAAATACCGACATCAAAAAGGTTGATTTTATTAAAGTAGATGTAGAGGGCTTTGAATACAAGGTTTTAAAAGGTGCAGAAAATACATTATTAAAATGGCATCCTGTCTTATTTGTTGAATTAGATGATGTAACCTTAAAAGCTCAAAACTCAAGCCCTAAAGAACTTTTAATTTACCTAAATAGCCTAGGGTATTCAAAAATTGTCAATATTTATACTGTTGAACTTGTAGATTTTGAAGATAATCTAGACAACGCTCACTTTGATATTTTATGTTCTGAATATATGCCATTTTAGTTAATGCGTGAAAAGTTTATGAAAAAAATCGGCAAAAAGAATTTTTTATATGTGTTACCTACGTTGGAAATTGGGGGCGCAGAGTTGCAAACCATCAACCACCTCAATTATTTTCACAAAAAAGGTATAAACAATTTTAACTTAGTTGTTCTTTCAGATAAGGTTGATAATAAATGCATAGCATCTTTGACAATTTTAAAGAATAAGCTGTTTATTTTAGGGAATAAAAATATGGATGTAATTTCTGCTAAAAGTTTACTCGATTCATTTAGAGCAGTTAAAAATCTATCAAAAATAATTAAAGAGACGGAAACAGATGCTGTAATTGCTGTACTATTAATCTCTCAGTTTATCACAAGATTGACAAAACTGTATCATTTTATCTCGTTAAAACCTAAGTTTGAAATTATAAGTTATTACCGAGGTTTAGATTATCAGCTTTTTTTTAAAAAAAATTTTTTTTTAAAACTTTTTAATACGGTAAATAGGGGAATGGCTTTTTTTACCGACAACAAAAGTATTTTTATATCACAAGCAGTAAAGAATGATATTGTTAAGAATTTTT
>JBBRPX010000302.1:0-3717 GCA_038227505.1 Chitinophagales bacterium | reverse complement strand
CTAGTTATATAATGCTTTAAAAAGAAACAGAATGTTTTCTTTTTATCAAACTTGGTATCTTTCATATAATCTTCGATATTAAACCGTAATTGTAGTAAGATAGCTTTTAGTTTATCTTCTGAACTCATTATAGCTCTGCGTTCGTTCAATATATCATTAAGCTCCTTATTTGAATCATTCTTCTTTTTTGGCCTAAGTTGTACCGGAAAAACAAAACTCTTTACCAGCTCTTCCGGACCATGTTTTTGAAAATCTATTGTATATTCTTTCTTAGTCATAATCATACGTTTTTAAGAGTTTCTGTAAATTCCTTCCTTCCATAAACAGACTTATGCCTGCCTGTTCAAAACCATATTCATCCATATAATGTTGTCCTAAGCTAGTTTTAGGCGTCAATGAAATAGCAGCTTTGTAACCAAAAAATTTGATTGCATCTCTGCCGGCAAATACCAAAAGAGTTCCCGCAATTCTTTCATACAGTTTTCCTTTTCCAATATTTTCAACTGCCACCGACAATAATCTAACATGTATCCTACTTTCGCTTTCATAATATTCTATAGACATTAATCCAAGTATATCTGTTTGGCCTTCTAGTATTATTTTGTAAATAGTTTGTTCTTTTTCAGCCTTCCAATTAAATGAGTATCTCTTTTTAGTGATTTTTTTAAAATCTAATTGACTTATGAGTTCTATTGAAACTGGGTACTTTTTACCAGTTGAAACTTCAATTAAATGCATGAACAAATATACAAAATGTTTACCAATTTTGTAAACTCGCCCTCTGCCACAAAGGTCTTCTTCGCCTAGGTTCGTGGCACAAGAAACCAACATTCTTCCCCACTATCCGTAAAGTAAAACGAAGAATCTCTACCGATTTTTAATAAAGCTGACCATTTACGCATCGCTGCATTTTGCACACCGAGCTTACCAGCCTTGGAAACTTACAAAACGCATTTGTTTTCTTTTTACAACATTACCTCAATAAATCACACGTATAGTTGCAAAAAAGCAATATTATATTATGTATTTAAAGTTGTAAAAACACCATAATAATGCATAATAATGGTTATATTGTGGTAAATAAACAACAAATGGAGGTTAATAATACAGATAACAATGTTTCTTCGCTTACAGACGGCGGTATTATGCAGTTGGTGGGCAGTTTTATAAAGGACAAGCGATTGCTACAAAACAAAACCCAACAACAATTAGCAGCTGCAGCAGGTATAGATCGTACCACGCTGCTTAAAATGGAAAATGGCTCGGGCGGTAATATGCTTTCTTTTATACAAATCATGCGGGCACTTGGTGAGCTGGCGCTGTTTAAAAACTTTGAAACAAAGGAAGAACTCAGCCCCCTGTTGGTTGCCAAAATGATGCAGCAAAAAAGACAGCGGGCAGGTTACACCACTAAAAACAATTTGCCTCCTTTAAACAGCAACCCATGATTACAACAGCTTTTGTAAAAATGTGGGGCAAAACACTTGGGGCTGTATTGTTCGATGCCGCAACTGGCGTTGCTGCTTTTGAATATGATAAAAGCTTTGTAAGAACGGGGCTTAACCCTTCGCCCATAAAAATGCCAATAGCAGCAGGTCGCATTTATCGCTTCCCTGAACTTGGCAACAACAACACTTTTAAAGGCTTGCCGGGTTTGCTGGCAGATGTATTGCCCGATAAATACGGCAACGCACTTATTAATGCCTGGCTTAATAAAAACGGCAGGGCATCGTACAGCTTAAACCCAGTAGAAATTCTTTGCTTTATTGGCAAACGGGGTATGGGTGCGCTGGAGTTTGAGCCAGTGAACCCAAAAACATCTACCGCTGCTACTAACATAGAAATAGATGCATTGGTGGCTGTGGCGCAGGAAATACTTACAGAAAGAACAGGCATGCAAACCCGCTTTGGTGCCGATGAGGAAAAAGCCATGACGGATATTTTAACCATCGGAACGAGTGCGGGCGGTGCCAGGGCAAAGGCTATTATTGCTTATAACCCGGCAACGGGTCAGGTAAAAAGCGGACAAGCTGCAGCTGCGGCAGGTTTTAGCCACTGGCTTATAAAATTTGATGGTGTGCACGATAGCCAGTTTGGCGAAAGCAGCGGCTACGGCAGGGTTGAAATGGCTTACCACTTAATGGCGGTGGCATGCGGTATTGAAATGACGGAGTGCCGCTTGCTGGAAGAAAACGGGCGGGCGCATTTTATGACCCGTCGCTTTGACCGGCCAAATGAAAAAGACAAACTGCATGTGCAAACCTTCTGCGCCCTGCAGCATTACGATTTTAATGATGTGGGGCTGTACAGTTATGAGCAGCTTTTTGAAACCATGCGAATGCTTGCGCTGCCCTACCCGCAAATGGAACAGCTTTACCGCCGCATGGTATTTAATGTATTGGCCCGCAACTACGATGACCATACCAAAAACTTTGCTTTTATAATGGATAAAAATGGGGTTTGGAGCATCTCGCCGGCTTATGATGTGTGCTTTGCTTACCGCCCAGGCAGCCAATGGGTGAGCAGCCAAAGCCTAACCGTGAATGGCAAAAGAGAAAATATTACGGACGAAGATTTTTTAGCGGTTGCCAAAACTGTTACCATTAAAAAAGCGGCTGCTGTTATAAACGATGTAAAAAAAGCTGTGGGTAATTGGGCGCATTATGCTGCGCAAACAAAAGTGGATGCTAAGTTGTTGAAGCGTATTGAGGGTGCTTTGAAGCGGGAGTAATGATTGGTTTTGTTGTCCTCTTCGACAGCATTTGGTGCGGTTTTTTTGATGAGTATTATGTGTGGTAAAAGTGATTAATGATGTTGGGGTTTGTATAATGCCTGAAAAGGGCAAATAAAAATCCGTCTCCTCTACAGAAAACGGATTGGATTTTAAAGCGGGGGATCTTATTTTATTTGAACCAAGGCTTTGGCACTTGCATTTTTACCAATAAAAGTTGCAAGGTCTCCCACCGTATTTAAACTTGTAAAACCGTTTGCAACTGTTGTTAACGGTATTTGGTATTGCTCTGCTACCAACACCTGTAAGGCTGTTTTTAAAAGTGGGTTTTGTGCAAAGGAGTTTAATTTAGTGTCTTCGTTAAAGTTGCTCATAAAAGCGGTGTTCTGCGATACGTTTTCGAAAGCTGTGCTGCCTCCTACTGTTTTGAGGACTGACTTAATGAGCTTGGATAACAGGATGAGGCCAATGACCGTTCCGACCGTTTTTACTACTGTGCCAGTGACACCGCCTGCAGCGCCGCCTAAAACCCCGCCTTTTGTTGAATTTTTACTTGTACTGCAACCCACAAACGTTGCGCTGCCTAAGGCGATCAGCATAATAAATGTGTAAACTTTTTTCATGGTAAATAGATTTTTATGATTGATAATTTTATTTGTGCGGCTAATTACAAGTAGAATGCCTGAATGATATTTTGTTTAATAAGGTTTTTGTAATTGGGAAGAAATTCACATTTAAGAGGGGTGAGGAAGTTTGCTAACCCAAAAGTTTAGACTGAAAAACTGTACTTCTGAAATGCTTTTTTTTATATATCTTTCATTTACTTTTTTCCTTGATGAAAAAAGTAACAAAAAAATCAAGACTGCCGAAAAAAAGCTACGAAATTTGAATGAATGCCTAAAATGAAATCAGTTACAACTTTAAAGCAAAGCCCAACATTTGTAGGACTTACCGGCGTTGGTTATAATACCTAACACTAGTAACAT
>JBBRPX010000301.1:0-3732 GCA_038227505.1 Chitinophagales bacterium | reverse complement strand
TAATGCTTTGGTAAGCACAAAGGCAGTACTGCCACCTTTTTCACCAAAGTGTTGAAGCCACTGTTTGTTTGCAGGGTTTTCCATGGCTGCTTCCAGCACTTTTGATAGAACGACGTATGTGGCAGAATCAAAAACCTTTCGTTTATTTAATGTTCGGCACACATTCACATAATCTTTTGTTGTAGATGCAGGAAGCCTGTCACTCCATGCCTTTTGCATCTTCATGGTAAGATCCTGAGGTCTAAATTTTGATTTTAAAATGGTATCGTATTTTAATGCTTTATGCATATCATATGCAAACCGGCAATATTGTTCTTCAGATAATGAGTTAATGCCTCTTAAAATATATTCTTCACTTTTCTTTTTAGGATTTTGGTACATAAAAAGTGACGCCACTAACGGGTAAATTCTTGTGTGTCTTTTAATGCCGAGCAATTCATTGTTGTTGGTAATATTATCAAGTCCTACAAGATCCATAAGAAACTCCGTATTAGCATTGCTGCTAAACATGATCATACCTCTTGCAATATTTATAAGTGCCACACTATCGTTGACTATATAGTTAAGCTTATTTTCGTAAGCAAGCCAGTTTGGGTGTGCATCACCATCGGTATTTGGCAAATAATATTTATCAAGCTCTTTCAATGATACCAATTCATTTTCATTAAAAATTTTGTTAGCTGCCTGTTTTGCAAATTCAATAGCAACTAAAATTTTTACCGTGCTAGCAAGTGGCATTATTGCATTTTCGTTATAATGCGCCAACATAGTATCGTTTTGTGCAAGGTATAAAGACGAACGGGTAGGGTTTGCTTTTAAAAAATTTAAAAGAGAGTCAGCAGTAGATTGGGCAAACGCTGAAGAAATTATTATAATAAACGGTACAAAAAAAGTTGCTTTTTTCATTTAATTATGTTGTTGAAGTTGCAACACTAAAATTATTAATTATAAATTTTAAAATGAGTTCTTCCACATCATACTCTCTACAGGTACATCTGGTTGCCCGTTGTATTTAGCATTTTTCTTTTGATTGTATTTTACTTCAATTTCACCATCTACCGGAAAATAAATCAGTTGCCCAATTGCCATTCCCTTGTAAACCCTCACAGGTTGTTTTACGGAAATCTCCAGAGTCCAGTGTCCGCAAAAGCCAACATCTCCTTTGCCTGCAGTTGCATGTATATCTATACCCAACCTACCGGTAGATGATTTGCCTTCTAAAAAAGGAACATGTGCATGGGTCTCGGTGTACTCTTCAGTAACGCCTAAATAAAACATGTGCGGTAATAGTAAAATACCTTCGTCTGGTATTTCAAAATGCTTTATTTTATTGTGTTTTTTTGCATCCAGTTCTGCATGCTCGTAAGTGGCAAGGTTTTTACCAAGGTGTACATCATAGCTATTACTGCCAAGGTCAGCTCTGTTGTAAGGAACAACTTTAATGGTTTCCTTTTCCATTTCTTCTAAAATTCGAGTGTCGCTTAAAATCATATTTTATTTTTAATGTGCTTCGCACATGTTGTTTATTTTTTTATGAACAAAGAAGCAGCTATGGTCATCATCGTTGTGTTATTTTAATCCTGACCATCGGGACTCACCTGTACGTCATACCTTTTTTCAACTTTTATTTCAGCGTGTAGGGCTATTGTAATGTCATTCAATTTTTATTATCTCCATCCCCTAAAAAAGTAACCTATTAATAATATTTTAACCCAAGTTGCACTTCGGGAAAATTAATGGACTTGCTTTTTTCTACTACATTTGCGAAATGCCACTTATTTACAATCACCAAATAAATTCTGCTACAAAAATAGGCGTTTGGCATATTACAGAAGAAGAGAATTTTTTTCTTAATCAGGTGCCGTTGCAACGCAATATCACACATCCTCACAAACGGCTGCAACACCTTGCAGGTCGTTATTTGCTTAGAGAATTGTTCCCTGAGTTTCCATTATCACTCATCATTATTGCAGATACCCGAAAGCCTTTTTTAAAAGACGATATTTTTCATTTTTCAATTTCGCATTGTGGTAACTATGCTGCAGCAATTGTAAGTACACAAAACAGGGTAGGAGTAGACATTGAAATACCACACCAAAAAATTGAAAAAATTCAACATAAATTTTTATCGGAAAAAGAAAAAAATATACTTAGTGAGACAGGTGGAGATACTATTGAAAAACTAACGATGGCCTGGAGTATTAAAGAGGCTATGTTTAAGTGGTATGGCACAGGGCAGGTTGATTTTATTAAAGACATGAACATAATTTCTATTACAAGGAATGACGCCGGTTATGATGCAAACTGTTATTTTAAAAAGGAGAAAAAGGTTTTATTGCAATTGAAGTCTATTTTAATTGAAGCTAATAATTTGGCTTGGTTGGTAACAGATGATTAAATATTTGCAAGTAAACTATCGTAATAAAGAAATGTTACTGTTGCTAATTCATTGCAAAAAGTCTTTAATTATCTGTTCTTTCTTTATTGTAACTATGTTCACATATCAATCGTCATTATCTACCAACTGCATATTCAATTCCTGCCCGGCAATTCCTTCAACTGAGCCAGAAATATGTAATGAGTTTTGAATAATCAGTTCAATTTGTTTTTCTTTCTTTTTAAAGTTTTTCTCAAAGTCTTCCCTTTCTTTCTGCATCATGGTGCGTAAACCTCTAAAGCCCTCCCGCATGGCGTTCATATTGCCAACAAACTCGTGGCTTGTTAGATAGTTATACATGGCTACCATTTTTTCACCTTTGTTTTCCTGGCTCGTTCTGCTTTCGCTTATTTTTAAAATAGCATTTCTCAATACCAATGCCAGGCTTCTTGCTTCTGAAAAAGTACAGATGTACACGCCATTTTTTTCGCCGAACTGCTGAAGATCTTTGGGCATTGTTTTGGTTACAATTACAGCAATATCAGCACCGGTGGCTAACATATCTTTTTTAAGCTTTTCTATCCATTCGGCTGTAAAAGCCTCTGTGCGCTTGCTTTCGTAAATTATTTTTCCGCATTCCTGCCCTACATGGTTGCGTACCGTTTGTATGCAATCTGCGCCACGTACTCCTTTGCCTACTTCGCTTATTACATCAAAAGGAAATGTTGCAGCAAGCATTTCTTCCAAAGCCTGTTCCTGTACTTCTCCCTGCAATTGCATAGAGCCTTGTTCAGCTTTACGCTTCATTTCTTCTGCCAGTTTCTTTTGATCTTCCAGTTGTTTTTCGAGCTCCCGCATACGCATGTTTTGCTCATTTTCTTTCATTGAATTTTTTTCAATTTCCTGCTTGCGTATTTGTTCGCCAATACTGTGACGCTCTTCCTGTAATTTTTTTTGTACAGTTATTTCAAGGTCTGCCTCTTTGTTTTTAAGTTGTTGTTCCAGTTGTAAAAATTGTAATTCTTTTTTGCGGGCTTCTTTTAATTTTTCTTCGTTGTCATTTTTTTCCTGTTGAAGTATTTTTAAGCGGTTTTCAAAGTCAGATGAAATGCTTTTTGTTAACTGCTCCTGCATTTCAGCCTCCATTTTTATTTTTTCATTCTGAATTCTTTTTACAAAAAGTTCATTTTCATTTTTCTTTTTTTCTTCAAATAATATTTTCTCTGCTTCGAATTTTTTTTCGGTTTCTTCTAATTTATTTAGAGATTGTTGAAGTTTGTTCTGGTATTTAGTTTCCAGTTTCTTTTCTAAGTCTGCCGCTATTACATTTTCTACATCAAAGATGTGCCCGCAGT
>JBBRPX010000300.1:0-3741 GCA_038227505.1 Chitinophagales bacterium | reverse complement strand
TATAGTTGCCCAATCGTTTACCCAGTGCTTTGCATTTTCTGTATGTGAAACTGTTGCCATTTGAGTATATAAAATTTTATAGTGTCAAATATACTATAGTTTTGAGAATATAAAAATTTATAGTGTCAATTCTAAACACATATTTGCTTTTTTAAAATAACCTGCACAGCCCCAACGAAAAATTTGACCTCGCTAATTTTTATAAAGGGATTGAGACGATACCGATTCCATGAACGCGCTGCTATGTGCCAGTAAAACCACCTTTAAAGCATTGATAATACACTTAGCTTCTGCATCATCTGAATTAATACATTTGCTTTTAAATACGCCGCTTTTAGTGGTTTTAAAATCATCTGACTTTGCCCAAAAAGCAAATGCCCCAAATTTTAATACCAAGTCAAAACTTGCATCCGTAGTTATGGTAACTAAGCCTCTCAAAAGCGGTAGTTTTTAGTTTCACGCCTTGCCTTAATTTGCCAATCACAATTATTACGTTCCTGGGTTCCATATCCCAGCTTGCTATCTTTCTTTTTGAGTAGAAGCCCTTCATATAAAGGAGTTTTTACAATCTGGTTATACAGTTCTGTAAAGTTGCCGAGGTAAGAAGGTACTTTATAAATGCCGTCTAATTTTGTCCAGCAAAGATGATCGTATATTTCCATTGTGTCCGGCGTTATTCTGGTCCTTTCGCAAGGGAACATTGTTTCAAGCAAATCCAGCCTTTCGCCTAAAGTAGATCCTACCAAATACCTACCATTATAAACCAAAATTTCCCATAGCACGAACTTGTTACGCTCTATTGCTCCAGTTTCCCCTACCTGTCCTTTGTTCAGATATTCACCTGCAAACACAAACCAATTCCCCGTAGTTGCCAATCCTCTAAAATCAATATCCTTGCTGTTTGATAGCAGCGCCATTCTTTCCTTGTGCCTGTTATAAACTTCCAGTTCTACGCCATTGGTGAATACGACGATCGCCATGCCGTTAAGTTTCGGTTGTCCTATAAATTCCCCGTTATCGTATTTCTCTAAATCTACGGCAGGGCATTTTACTTCCGGCCTGGGCGGCCATATATAGCCATTCTTTTTAAAACTTTCGTATTCCATAGCTGCTTATTTAATGAAGTTAGTACGTGGATCAAGTCCTTTGCCTTTGTAGCCCTGCGGCATTATTGCTCCCTTTGGCTGGCCCCAGTGCTTTATGTATAACAAATCTGATTGTTGTCGGCCATTGTCCAGTATGTGCTGAATTTCGCCATCATCGTCAACGAAGGATTCTACTATTTGCGGTGCGGTGTGCGCCTTTACATTCGCTTTGTAGTCTATGTTATGGCTGTTGCCTCCCATGCTACTGGTTATTACTTTTTTCACCTGTTTAAGGTTTTGGAAAACAAAGAATGATGATGCCGATAATAATTAATGCTATCAATCTTTTTTGCTCAATGGTTAATTTTTTCATGGCTAAACGATTTTGGCTGTGTATTCGTACAGGTATTCTAGTACGTGCCTGTATTGGTATCTAAATCTTCTTTGGTTAGGTAGAAGATACATGGCTGCGTTCTGTCAACTATTGAACATTCTAAATCGTCAATAGTTTTAACATTGTTCCTTTGCCTCCAAACAACCGGCGTACCGATTAAAAGGATTGCATAAGGGCAATGTTTCTCAAAATAATCTTTCATTATGTCGCTTACATTGTCAGCAACTAACAATACTCTGTTTTGAAATTCCATAATTGATAAATTTTAATTTGGGTTTACATTTAGTTTTTTGTTGATAATAACGGCCTCAATATCCAGCAAAGAAACGCCTGTAACCTTTGCTATTTCCTTAATGGTTGCTCCGCTTAATACATGGCCTGTTATGGCTGCATTTATGGCTTTAATCCCTTTTACAAATGCTTTGGTTTGGTAATGGTTCATTGCTTCATTTTTTAGTTTAAAAGTTGCTCCCATAATTCCACCGTGTTCCCAGCGTTCAAAAGGTGCTGAATTAACCCTTTTAGCATTATGCAAATCAAATGCAAGCAGTATTGAGTCCATTGAATTTGTAAATACTGCGCCTTCGTAGGTTATGGGGTTGCCTGTTATGTAGCCGTACAAGTCATTGTGAATATCAATATCGCTTGTAGCCCAGTATTCATCCATCGACATTGTGCCGTTAAATTGTTGGTGTTCTCCGGTGTGATCGCTGGTATCAAAAACCCATTGTAATTTATCCTCCACCCGTAACCACCACTCAAATTTATCTTGTGGTATTGTTACTGGTATTCCAATATCGTACTTTTCAAGCATGACGATAATAACGCCTTTTACTACTTCGTAGCTTTCGATTGTGAATTGTTGTTGTTTCATAATTGGTTAGTTTATTTTTTTTGTTTCTGCATTAATTTTCAAGACTGCATCCCCAGCCGTATAGAATAAGACTTCGTTATCAGGAATACTGGCTCCATTCATCGCTTTTGCGTGGATGGGATGTAAGCGACTCCAATTACACTTACGTTTTGTAAATTTAAACAAATTTTCGTTTTTGTCAAAAAATATCGTACTTTTACAAAAGTTTAGACTATTTAATAACATATGCTTAAAGGTTTTAAATATAGATTATATCCGACCAACTCACAAAAAGAGTTGATTGCCAAGCATATTGGTAGTAGTAGGTTTGTATATAATCTTGCTCTTGAAACAAAGAACAGTGCGTATTTAGGTTCTAAACACAATTTTTCACCTTTTGATTTAATCAAACAACTACCTGAATTGAAGAAAGAGTGTGAGTGGTTAAAAGAAGTCAATAGCCAATCTTTGCAACAGTCAATCCAAAATATGGATATTGCTTTTAAGAAGTTTTTTAAAGGTGCTGGGTTTCCTAAATTCAAATCAAAACATAAAGGCAGACAATCTTTTTCAGTACCGCAAAATGTGATAGTTGAAAATGGTTCACTGATAATCCCTAAGTTTAAAGAGGGAATTAATATTGTTCTGCATCGTCCTATTAAAGGAACTATTAAAAGTGCAACAATTAGTGTTACCCCAACAGGGAAATATTTTGCTTCAATATTGGTTGATACAAATGAAATTATCCCACAAAAAGCGATAATCAATGAAAGCACAACTATTGGAGTTGATTTAGGAATTAAAACATTTTTAGTTACCTCTAACGGATTAGAAGTTGAAAATCCAAAGCATCTACGGAAAGCACAATCAAAATTAAAATATGTACAAAGAAAATATTCAAAAAACAAAGGTAAGCGTACCAAACAACACCTTGCCTTACTGCATGAAAAGGTAGTAAACAAACGCAAAGATTTTCTGCATAAAACGTCCACTAAGTTAATTCGTGAGAACCAAACGATTTGCTTAGAGACACTCGCAGTAAGTAATATGGTTAAGAACCACAATTTAGCACAAGCAATTTCAGATGTAAGTTGGTCAACTTTTGTAACTATGTTAGAATACAAAGCTGATTGGTATGGTAAAAACATATTAAGAATAGGACTTTTTGCCCCATCTTCAAAAACTTGCTCGTGTGGAGTAATCAACAAAGACTTAAAGTTGTCCGATAGAACTTGGACTTGTAAGTCTTGTGGAGTTACACACGATAGAGATATTTTGGCTGCTAATAACATAAAATCTTTTGCTTTAAAAAATATCTTGAGTACGGAACATACTCTTAAAAATCAAGGTAAGTTGCCAACATTAGTTGGAGCGTTGACCCTTGAAGCCCATCCCATCGCCTTTGGCGT
>JBBRPX010000299.1:0-3752 GCA_038227505.1 Chitinophagales bacterium | reverse complement strand
TTTTGGTAAAAATTTGTACAACACCGTTACTTGCTCTTGATCCATAGATTGCTGCGGCTGAAGCTCCCTTAATAATTTCTATATGATCAATATCGCTTGGGCTGATATCTACCAATCTATTTTGTGCTCCTCCACCAAGATCTAATAATTGCTTAGAATCATTATTTATAATTACTCCATCTAATAAATACAATGGTTCAGATGAACCACCTAATGTACTTACCCCCCTTAAAGTAATACTTATTCCACCAGCAGGATTGCCAGAGTTTTGATTTACTTGTGCCCCCACAACTTTTCCTTGCAATGCGCCATCTATAGAAGCAGCCCCACTGTTTTGTATATCCCTTGCAGATACTGTTGAGATTGCATTCCCAAGTTTTCTTTTGCTTGTTGCTACTGTTGTACCTGTAACTACAACTTCGTCAAGACCCAAAGCATCATCCTTTAAAGTCGCATTTGCGGTTAAATCATCATTACCAGTTACTGTAATTTTTTGCTCCGTAGATTTTAACCCCGCACTAGAAATAACTACCGTGTATTTCCCCGATTTTAATTTTGCAGTTAACAGATAAGTACCGTCTGCATTTGTAGTAGTACCTATACTTTCATTTTTGATAATAACAGACGCTCCAGTTACTGGTGCAGCTCTGCTATCCAATACCTTTCCACTAATTTTTACCTGTGCCATTCCTGCACAAGCAAATAAATTTAATAAAATGATTAGGCTGATCACCCTCATTTTATTAAACCATTTTACATTGTTTTTTTTCATAATTGTAGTTTTAGATTTTTGATATGTTCTGTGTAGTTTTTAGTATTTTCTAAAAATATTATACGATAACTTTTAAATTTCTTGTTGGCTGATTTTTAAAAAAAATTCTTATAAAATCTGCGTTTCTATTTTTTTAAAAGGTTCTAATATTTCATTGTTATCATCTAACTCTGTAATTAAAATATCGATACTATTTGCATCGCATATTTTAATCGGCTGCGTGGTATTTATCTTTTCTGAAATGCTAAGGGACACAACTTTGGAAGAGGATTCTATAATGGCTTTTTTTACCTGTACTACTTCCCAATCATTGTCTGTAAGCCCGTTTGTAGCATCCAGTGCATTTGTGCCAATAAAACATATATCTGCCTTTAACTGTTTTATTTTAAAAATAGCATCAGCACCAACAGTAAGTTTCGAACTTTTAGAAAGTTTATCTCCTATTATTATTACCTCGATATTAGGATGGTTTAAATATTCCAGAGCCACCGGTATGCTTCCCGTAATAAATGTTGCTTTTAAATTTTCGGGTAATGCTCTGGCTAATTCTAATATTGTAGTACCACCAGTAGTTAGGACAAACATTCCATCTTTTATGAGTGAAACTGCCTTTTGCGCAATTATTTTTTTACTTTGCAGCCCATATACAGATGAGGTATTTACCGAACTGTGAAAAGATTTTGACAATGCGCCACCATGTACTTTTATAATTTTTCCGCACTCTGCTAATTCTTGTAAATCTCTTCGAACTGTATCTTCGGAAATATTCATCGATAAACTTAAATCGCTACTTAAAATGCGATTGTGTAAATTAATATTATGCAGGATGTAAGCCTGTCGTTCTGATTTTAGCATATAGTTTGGCAGAAATAAATACAATTTATTACAAAATTGTTAAATATTGCATAAACCTGCATATTTATTTTAATATACTGCACAAAACTGCTTTATAAAGGGTTAAATAATGCAACAACAAGCATAAATAAACTTATATATATTTACGATATGAATAAAAACATTTCCCATCTTTACAACATTGCACAAAAAAGCGAACGTATTATTATTGGCCTAATGAGTGGTACTTCTTTAGACGGGTTGGATGTAGCTCTGTGTAGTTTTACAGGAAGTGGATTAGAAACAAAAATAAAATTGTTGCAATTTGAAACGATACCATTTGATGATGATTTTAAGAATGAAATAAAAAATGTCTTCAGCAAAAAACAGGTAGATCTGGAGAAGCTCACTTTGTTAAATCCATACATTGGCTTACGGCACGCAGCAATTATAAATAGTTTACTCAAAAAGTGGAATATTAAAAATGAGGATGTAGATGTTATAGCAAGCCACGGACAAACTATTTACCACGCACCCAAAAGTTTGCATGCACAAAATAAATTTGGTAATGCTACTTTGCAAATAGGCGATGGTGATCACATTGCAATGGCTACAGGTATAATTACCTTAAGCGATTTCAGACAAAAAAATATTGCTGCAGGCGGTGAAGGTGGGCCGTTAGCGGTGTATGGCGATTATTTAATTTTTGGTAAACAGGGAGAAGATAGAATTTTATTAAACATTGGCGGTATTGCAAATTTTACTTTTTTGCCTGGTAATATGAATGCAAAAGAAGTTTTTAGTACCGATGTAGGACCAGGAAATACAATGATGGATGCATTGATGCAAGAACAATATATTGGAAAATATTATGATAAAAACGCGGCAATTGCAAAACAGGGAAATATTAATGAAGCACTTTTGCAGGCATTAAAACAAAATGATTTCTTTAAAAAAGATTTTCCAAAAACAACCGGGCCTGAGTTGTTTAATCTTGACTATTTAACCGCTGCAAAGCAACAATCAAACACATCGGATATTTCTGTATTTGATGCCATGGCAACGTTGAATAAATTTAGTGCAGATATGATCGTAGATGCAATCTTGAAAAGCGGAGCTTCAAAAACATCGGTTATTTATAGTAGCGGCGGCGGTATGCACAATTCTGTTTTAATGCAACATATCCAGCATCAATTACCATCCATGATTTTTAAAACAACACAGGACTTAAATATTAATCCAGATGCTAAAGAGGCAGTTTTATTTGCAGTATTAGCCAATGAAGCATTATGCGGTGGCAATACAAATTTTGGTACAGCTGTGCCGAGTTTAAGTATGGGGAAGATTAGCCTCCCCTAACCCCTCCCGAGGAGGGGAACTATCATAGCAAATATTCTAGCGATATTAAATTGCTAAGAAAAATACAGCAATTGAAGAAAATAAAATCAATCCTCTATTCCATCTCCTCCATATCCCTTCCCTCTGGGAAGGATAGGATGGGCTACTTGTTCTCTGGGAAGGTTAGGATGGGCTTCCATCGCCTTCTTCACACTTCCATATTTCAACAACAAATCTTTAGCCGTTTCGTAGTCGTTCATACCACTTTTTTCCATCAGCATTTTTGTACCTCTGTCAACTAATTTTTCGTTGGTAAGTTGCATATTCACCATTTTATTACCTTCCACTCTGCCTATTTGTATCATTACTGATGTAGAGATCATATTCAAAACTAATTTTTGTGCAGTACCACTTTTCATACGAGTGCTACCCGTTACAAACTCTGGGCCCACAACAACTTCTATAGGAAAATCTGCATGGTCACTCATGGGCGAACCCGGGTTGCAGGAAACAGAACCCGTAATAATATTTCTTTTTTGGCATTCCTGCATTGCGCTAATAACATAAGGTGTAGTGCCGCTTGCAGCAATTCCTATCACAACATCTTTATCATTTATGTTGTGCCCTTCAAGATCTGCCCAGCCATTGGTATCACTGTCCTCTGCATTTTCCACCGCTTTTTGTATGGCTTTTTCTCCGCCAGCTATCAGGCCAATTATTAAACCATAAGGCATACCGAAAGTTGGTGGTATTTCACTTGCATCTAAAATACCGAGTCGTCCGCTTGTGCCCGCGCCCATGTAAAATA
>JBBRPX010000298.1:0-3789 GCA_038227505.1 Chitinophagales bacterium | reverse complement strand
GACAGTTTTTACAACAGTTCCCGCAGAATTGATCACTAATACATTACAGCGTGCTTTTTTATCCAGTATAAAAAATACTTTTAGCACATCTGTTACAGGGTTCGGGAATAACATCATACCTGATGGGTCTGTTGCTGCTTTTATAAGAATGGTATTGGAGTAAAAGAATTTGTTGTCTGCATCAATTACTTTCAAACGATAATAATAGGGGCTGGAGTTTTTGATATTTTTATCTGTATAATAATATAGAGGCGCTGTACCGGTGTTTGCGGCTACCGATGCAATGCTAATGAATTGCTGGCCGTTTACACTTCTTTCCAGTTCATAAGTTTTCAGGTTGGTTTCACTACTCATCCTCCAGTTGATAATATTTGATTCCTGTGCTTTATTTCCTTCGAGGTTTATTACAGGTTTTACTGCTAAAGGGATCACATTTAGTTTAGCCCTGTAAGTTCTCATTTCATTATGGCCTAAAGGAAATAATAGATCTGACCCCGCAAAAGTAGCATTAGACATATCAGTTTCTACATGCGTGGTGCGTTTGGCCTGTGCAATAGGAAGGCTATAATGAAAATGAAGAGTGGAATTGGGAAGATCTGTATTACCCAGGTTCCACATCCTGGTAATTACTCCCCTGTCAACAAAGTTTCCTTCGGCAGGTTTTAATGCCCAGATCAAAGCATCAGGATCAGTAATAAATACAAAAGAAAACTGATTGGGTAATAAAAAATTAGCGGGGCTCACGACCGTACCACATACCATTGGGTCCTGGTGCTCTAAAGCTTTCTTCATATCCGCTGCGGCAGAATAATTGGTGTGCGTTGTAATAGCAAAACGCTGGTTGAAAATAGTTTCACTTGCGTCGCCCTGGTTGGGGAAACCTTCAAAACCAACAACTCTTCCCCCTGCTAATACATTTAACTGGCTACTGGTAGAACTTTCATCTAAAACAGTTGGAGTACTGTTCCCTATCTTCATAAAATAACAATCTTCGTTGGAAAGTGAAACCCCATAACCGGAAGGATCATTTACACTGGCAAAATGGTTGAGTGTGCTCCAGTCGTACCGGGCGTTTTGTGTTGCATAATGTCCTCCATGAGTAGTAAGTTTTGCGTTTATCACAGCGCCGGTTTCTTCATGCCAAACATCAGGAGTAGTGATATTGAACGAATAGCTCCAAGTGTTAGTACCATCAAAGTTTTGGGTGATCTGGTTATCTATATCAATCCTAGGTATATTTTTATACAAAGTTATTTTGGAGACGTGTGTTAAAGGTGTTGCAGTTGTAGTTTTAAGTAGAATCGTTGTTGAAACAGGTCCATTGGATTCAATTTCATCGGTACCGTTATCATCAAGGCCACTACCCAGATCATTTACATATTTACCTGTTGTTGCGGCTACTATTTCTTTATTATTGGTCTTATCTAATATACTAATTAAAACCCCCTGGCTAGTATAAATAATTTTAAAATAATTATTTTCAAAAATATTATTTGTCAGATCAACAGTTGCAGCATTGGAAAATGTTGTTCCGCTTATCGGCTGAATCTCAAAAACTTTATACCCAACTGAAGGAATAGCTAGAGCTTCTACTCTAATATATTGAACACCTGCTATAGTTATTAATTGAAAAGGTACATCAGCATTAGTACTCACATCTATGATACGTATTGTACTTGACCCGGTATACGCGTAATCGGCATAATCATTTCTATCCCACCCCAACGGGTTAAATACGTAAAAACGCGTGTTGGTCGTGCCGTTAGTGATCAAATTACCGAGATTACTTTGAGCAAGCGTATATAACTGGTCTACATAAGAACTGAACACTGACTCAAGCCGGTTTTGAAAAACAAAACGGTCTGAAAAAGGAACTGCCGACTCAAAATTTAAAGAATGCTCCCAGAATAAACCCATTGAAAGCCATGCTTCCCTCTTCAGGCTGTCTAAACTACCTCCAAAAGTATTATCATAATTGCTTACGATCGCGGCCATAGCTTCCGCTACACGTAATTTTTCCAAAGAACGTTTCATCTTTCCACTCACGCCTGCAATAGAAGCACAGGCAAGGTCCCAGTCATTACCATAAGTTTGTGTTAGAGAACCGAGGGAACTTCCATGGGTAGCTTCAAAATCTTTGAAGAAGTCCACTTCATTGGAAACAATAACTTGTTGGCCGGGTATTGTATTATCAATTGCTGCCAATACCGAGAAATCAGTGGTATCCAGCACGTCATCCCAGCCGACACCAAAACCTGCTGCTATATCATAGGGATAAGCGGGATTAGCCGTTGTTTTTGTTATAAGGCTATCTACTGCTGCCTGTGGAAACCGTGCCTCAGCATAACCGCCAAGGTTAGTGTTTTCATTTGGAATGGCAAGGCTATACCATTTCATCAGGATCTTATTAGTATCAAGCCCTTTGTACCAGTATATTTCTTTTTGCCGGTTACTAAATCCTGTGATAGTGGTATTACAATTGCATACGCCATACCAGCTGTATTTGGCACCAGCCCCTTTCCAAAGCGAGGAAACACCTAAAGGCAATGTTTGGTTTTCCATAGCATAAGCCATGTCTAAGTCTAAATTATACTTTCTTTCCAATTCACCTGCATAATACATGCTACGCAAAACTGCTTCAGCTGGCATTGAACCATAGGTGAGGATCAAAGGCGAATAGGGAACAGTAATTTTTCCATTTTGTATCTGTGTAATCAGCCTGTTGAATTGTGGAGTAGTTCCGAATCTTTCATAATTCCTTATCCAAAATGAACCATCACAGTTCCATTTGCTTTGAAGGTTTGGATTTCCAGGATTAGCCGCTTGTGTGGCATCATTATAATCCATCCACCAATCCAACATCGTTAAAAACGCATGCTGATAGGTTGCCGAATCTGCCGACCACATGTAATCCGTATGGTCATCATTGGAAATATATAACCGCTTTTGCTGGCCATTTGTGTTAAATTGCAGCAAGGAAAACAATACAATAATGATCCCTGTTTTGGCAAATCTTTCCCTCATAATGTTTAGTACATTAATTTTTTTGCTTGAAAAATCGATTAAGCATACACGCAAATCAACCTAATGGATTGGATGCTAAGGGGAATAGTTTTTTTATAGAATGGAAAGAGGCAGGGGCAAAGCTAGGTATTTTTTCGATCAAAAGAGTATTTTATCACAAATTATCAACATGAAAACGATTCGAAAAATAGCAGCTTTGAAGAGAATAGCGCTTGTGGTACACGACAATAAAAAAGCCGACCTGGTAGAATGAGCGGTTTTTAATAAGGCGGTATTGGCAAAACATGACCTGATCGTTACCGGTACTACGGGTAAACTGCTGGAAGAGCAATTAGGAAGACCCATAAAAAAAATACTGAGCAGGGCCGCTTGGCGGCGATCAGTAAATGGGCGTCATGATCGCCGAAGGCAAGGTAGATGTATTGATCTTATTCCGGGATCCGATGGAAACGCAGCCACACGATAGTGATGTAAAGGCTTTACTGCGCCTGGGTGTAGCATGGAACATTTTATTGGCATGCGACAGGGCAACGGCCGATTTTATCCTCACTTCTCCTTTGATGAACCAGGATTATGAAACCCAAATACCTGACTATAGCAGTTACCTGGACAGGAAGGTTACATGGTGATCATACCCTGACATAAATTTTTCTCTTGTCTAAAAAATAACCCGCCAGCCAACACAACAGCATAAAGGAAACAGCGAACAAAAAAGAGCCGGTATAATCGCCCGCCGGTTGAAAAATATTTGTATAGGCCCAATGG
>JBBRPX010000297.1:0-3821 GCA_038227505.1 Chitinophagales bacterium | reverse complement strand
GCACCCATCCGGGCATATGTTGGCGAGTTTTTAAAAGGCGTATTTGGCATATCGTTTACCAAAGATGGACGATACATGTTTTTAAGCGGCAACGAGAAAACAATTAAAATTTGGAATTTCGCTGCCCACACTTTAGTTGCCACACTATACTCATTTTCAACTACTGATGATTGGGCAGTTATTACCCCCGACGGGCATTTTGATGCATCAACAGGTGCGCAGGAGAGTATGTATTATGTACGCGGGATAAAAACCATTGCTTTGGCCGATTTATACGAGACCTTTTATACCCCAAAATTGCTGGTGAGGATATTGGCCGGCGAGCAGATTGCGCCTGTTAAAGTGGATATTGGCACCATCCATCCCAAGCCAAACATAAAAATACAATATGCAGAAAAAACCCGAAACTTAGAAGTGGGTGATGATAACCTGATATATGCAAACACAACAGGGATTGCAGAGCTTACCATAAATGCAACAGCACCCGAAGACAAGGTGGATGAGATACGATTGTTCCACAACGGTAAAATTGTAAACCTCGCTACACGTGGGCTTTTTATAACCGATGAAAAAACCGGTAACGAAACAAAAAAATACACTATCAGTTTATTGCCGGGGCAAAATACTTTTCGTGCTGTTGCTTTAAACGGGCAAAGAACAGAAAGCAAAGCCGATGAAATATCGGTAAACTATAAAACCGGTAATACAGCCCCTGACAATAAACCCGTGCAAAGCAATAGTACTGTAACAGTTGATGCAATTGATAAAACTGCAACCTTATATTTAGTAGTTATTGGTATCAACAAATACAAAAATGAAAAGCTCTCACTTAATTATGCACTGGCCGATGCAACCGCCTTTAAAGACGAAATAGAAAAAGATGCAAAAACAGTTTTGGAAAATGTAAAAACTTTTTTTGTAACCGATAATACAGCCGATAAAAAAGGAATAACAGATGCTTTAACCGAAGTACAAAAAAATGCCAAACCGCAGGATGTGTTTGTATTTTATTATGCAGGGCATGGGTATATTTCAGAAAAAACAAAAGAATTTTACATAGTACCAACCGATGTGGCAGATATAAAAAATGTAGATGAGGAGCTGGTGCAAAAAGGTATTTCTTCAAAAATGTTGCAAACTTATGCTATAAACATACCAGCGCAGAAGCAAATATTTATATTAGATGCCTGCCAGAGTGCAGGTGCATTTGAGGCATTGCTTACTGCTGATGCCAATCAACAAAAAAGCCTTGCCGTAGTATCCCGCAGCACAGGTACACACTGGATGGCAGCCAGCGGCAGTAAGCAATATGCACAAGAGTTTGCCACACTAAAACACGGTGCATTCACTTACGTGTTATTGCAGGCATTGCAGGGGCAGGCTACCGCTAATAAAATGATTACCGTAAACGGGTTAAAAACTTTTATGCAGTTGCAGGTGCCGGAATTGATGAAAAAATACAATTCAGCACCGCAATACCCGGCAAGCTATGGGTTGGGTAATGATTTTCCGGTGGAGGTGATAAAATAAGAAAGTTAAGATTATTTGCAAGGGATTTAAATCAGCATAAATAAAAAAAACGGGTTTATACATTTTTAGCACTTAAATATACAAATCATGAAAATAAAACTAACCGTAATTGCAATGCTGTTTTCTTTAGCATTATTTGCACAGACTCCGGAGTTGGTAATACCAAGGGGGCATAGTGATGCTATTTTGCAATTAGCAGTTTCGCCTGATGGTAAATTACTTGCCAGCGGGAGTAAGGATGGTACTATTAAACTATGGGACATAGAAACAGGAAAAGAACTGAAAACTTTAGATAGAAATCCGGGTATTTTTGGTGTAAAGCCAATATTAGACTTTAGCCAAGATAGTAAAAAATTAATTATAGGCGATTTTCATGAATTACGGATAATTGATATTACAAATGGAATCAAAGAAATATTTACAAAAAAAATACATGAAGAAAATATTGGAAAAATTGCTATTAGCCCAAACGGAAAAATATTAGTTACAGCATCTATAGCTAATAGTAAAGATGTTTTTGAAATAAAAATCTGGAATTCAGATAATTTAATCTTAAGCAAAACCATAAAAATTAAAGCTAAATTATTGAATTTTCAATTTGAATCTTCGGACCAAATAGTTGTTGCTACAGCAGAAGAAGTATTGCACATAAATGTAAATAACGAGAAAACTATTTCTTCTTTTAAATTAGATCTTTCAGATATAAATATGGATTTAGGGGAAATCTCTTTCAGTCCTGATAGCCATCTTTTAATAATTGCAGCTAACGAAAAAGATAATTCTTTATACGGGTATGGGAAAGCTGTTGTAGAGTTAATTGATTTATCGGCCAAAACTTTACTTAAGAAATTTACTGAAACAGAAATGTCATTTGTTAAAGGGTTGGTATGTACACCTGATGGCCATTATCTTTTAAAAGGACAAGGGGATGGCTCTGTTAATATGTACGATTTGCAGAAAATGGAATTCGCTGAAAAGATTAATGGTAAACCCGGGGATGCAGATGTACTGCGATTTAATACGGAAGGTACTAAGTTGTTTCAGGGAACGGATGATAAGGTAATATTAGAGAGAAACTTTACTGATAAAAAAATAACAAAGGAATTTGGTGGAGAGGCAAATGTTATTAATGATATGAGTATCTCGCCTGATGGCAGGGTGCTGACACTGATGGATGCATCCGTTTTAAAAGTAAATTATTATTTGCGAAATTTTGATTTAACAAAGGGAACCACTTTAAAAACTATAAAAATAACTGGCAATAAGAACATTCAATATTCGAAAGATGGCAAGTATATTCTTACGGATGCAGATGATTCTCTGCATGAATATTTTAGATTATTAAATGCAAGTTCATTGAATAAAACGGAAGGATTAATTAAAAACGATATTGCGACTGTTTTTTCACTTTCACCTGATGGCAAAACTTTAGCAGGTTATAATGATCATATTTCGCCGTCGCAACTCATTTTATTCTCTTTTCCAGACGGAAAAATTCTCCACAATTTTGAACTGGCCGATCCGGTAGAATCTATTGTTTTTACAGAAGATGGTAATACGGCGTATGTTAATTGTAAAAAATCTAACAATGTTTTAAAAATTGATCTGCAAACAGGTTTAATAATAAAAACATTTCCGCATCCGGCTTCATTGTTTACATTCGATTTTATTAAGATAGTACCCTTGATACTCAACAAAAATGGAAATACACTTATATACAAGGGTACAAATTTTATAAATACCGTTACTGGTCAAGAGTTATCTGTTGCTGATTCATTAAATTATGCTCAAATAATGAGTATAAAAGCACTTCCTAAAAGCAACTCATTTGTAACATCTTTAAGATTTGATGCTACCAATGAGTTTGGCGTAAAGATTAATGAAAAAAGTTGTTTAAAAATTTATGATTTTGAAACCCAAAAATTATTGAATAAACTTACAGATAATGCAAGAATTTCAACATCATTAGCTGCCTCGCCAGATGGAAAATTTTTGTTTGCGGGCAATACTGACAGATCAATTAGCCTGTGGGATTTAACCAAAAATGAATGTGTTGCTCACCTTGTATTTTTTGGCGAAAAGGACTGGGTGATTGTAGACAAAGCCGGTCGCTTTGACGGTACCGAAGCGGGCATGCATAAAATGTATTACACCAAAGGGCTGAGTATATTACCATTAGAATCGGGTTTTGAACAATTTTATACACCCAATCTTTTACCACGCATTTTAAATAATGAAAACTTTACGCCGCCCATTGTTGATATCAATACAATTAAAGATGCGCCGGTTGT
>JBBRPX010000296.1:0-3853 GCA_038227505.1 Chitinophagales bacterium | reverse complement strand
CCTAAATCAATTGAATGGAAGTAATAAGAAGGCGGACAGTGCTTTTTTAAACAATTTCAATTGGCAGTTACGAAAGAATATTTTAACACCTTCGTTTGGATACAATTCCAATAAAATTCACCTGTCAATTTTGTTACCAATTGTTTTGAGAAAAATAAATTATACTGATTTTATCAGGAGGCAGGATACTTCTTTAACCAGATTGTCGTTTCATCCAAATGCAAAAATTAATGTTGATTTAAATACATACGCAAAAATTTCATTGAGTTATAAAAAAGAAACTGACTATACAAACCCGTACTATTTATTAAACGGTGGAATAATACATAATTATAGAAATCTATCCACAAACAACTTGAAACTTGAATTTTCAAATTCAAACTCATTTTCGGCTGCATACAGTTATAGAAATGTGCTAAAAATTAAATTCATTAACGCTGCATTATTATACAGCAAAAATTACAATCCAACCATTGCAAATCAAATCTTCAATTTAGGATTAATAGAAACTAACCAACGCTATTTTAATAACAATACTAATCGGCTTCTATTCTTGACTAATATGAGCAAATATTTCTTTAAACTTAAAGGCACAATAAAAACAGGATATAGTGTAACAATGTTAACCTATAATCAAATTCAAAACAATATTATAAACAATGTTAGGGGTGTTTCGCATAATTTGAATGCTTCATTTTCTGCAAAACCATTTTGGAATTTTAATTATGAATTGACATTTAATTATACAACTTCGGCTTCAAAAAATCTATCTACAAATTCCAACATTGGTGGCAATTTTAATTTGCTAAATACTCAACTTGAAACTGTATTTAATATTCGTGAAAATTTGTTTGTTCAAGCTCAGGTAAATTATTCATTTCAAAAAAGCAACAGCAACAGGAACAGTTACTTACTTGCAGACTCAAAAATATCTTATACCATATCAAAGACAAAAACAGATATTGGATTTAAAGTCATTAATATTTTTAATGAAAGAGTTTATAAAATATCAAATATTGATGGAGTGCTGGTTTCAGTAAATGAGTATTGGCTAAGACCTTTAACTTTTTTAGCATCTGCTTCTTTTAGATTTTGAAGCAGGAAGATATAAGATAGTAAATACTTTGGAAATGCCTAATGGTACATCCAACCAACAACAAACTCGGGGTAAATACCAATTGCTATAATAATTATTGCAGCAATGGCGAGCATTATTTTAAAAGAAACTGTTATGTCTTTTTCTTCTATAACTACAGCATCCGGCTCTTTAAAATACATGGCTTGTATAACTCTAAAATAATAGTAAGCACTGATTGCTGCAAAAAGAACAGCTACAATAACAAGCCAGAATTTGCCTGTATTTTCTGCTGCAGCCATCAGCATAAAAAATTTGCTTTGAAACCCCGCTGTTAAAGGAATACCTGTGAGCGATAATAAAAAAACAGTTGTACAAAGCGCCAATAATGGATGCGTTTTACCGAGTCCATTAAAGCCTTCAATGGTATAGTCATTCATTTTTATAAGAACTGCAAATACACCGATTGTTGCAATGCTGTAAGCCGCTGCATATAATAATAACCCTTCTTTAGCCCGGTCGTTTAATGCAAACACAGCCAACATCATAAAGCCTGCCTGTGCTATACTTGAATAAGCAAGCATACGCTTTACACTCTGTTGAAATACCGCAGTTATATTACCGATTAACAATGTAAGCACCGTAATAAATACAATAAGGTTTTGCCATTGCCCCTGTACTTTACCAAATGCATTTTCAAACAACCGCACAAAAGTAAAGAAGCCAGCAACTTTTACAATAGTACTCATAAAAGAAGTAAATACTGTTGGTGCACCATCGTATACATCGGGCGTCCAAAAATGAAAGGGTGCTGCAGATACTTTAAATGATAAAGCTATTATCATAAACACCAAACCAACTGCAATCATAACAGGCATGGCACCTTCGCCCATTTGAATATTATTTATAAAGAAAGATCCGTTAGGGTTACCACCATAAATAAACGCAATACCCATCAACATAATACCTGTTGAAAACGCACCCATCAAAAAATATTTAAGGGATGCTTCATTACTTTTTAGGTTTCTCTTATCGCTGCCCGTGAGTATATACAAGGGTATTGACATAATTTCAATACCAAGAAACAACAAGAGTAATGTGTTATAAGTGGCAGATAAACACACACCACAAATCACAAAAAATATCAATGCAAAATATTCGCCGACATGCTCGCCGACTTTTTCAATATCGCTTCCGCTCAATAAAAAGAACAGAAGTGTACATGCCAATACAACGGCAATAAAAGTAAGGTTAAAGCTGTTGATGTTGAGCATCTCCTTTGTATCGATATTAAAATGCAGCGCACCGGTATTAAATACATTTAACTCCAAGGCATTTGCTATAAATACTAAAAGAATACCTGCAATAGCAAGATATTTCGGCGTGGTTTTACTTTTAATAAAAACACCGGAAAACATCATTAACACTCCCCAGATTGCAGATAATAAAATTGCGTTCATAATTGTAAACAAATTATGAATTAAGAATGATGAATGATGGATGTGTTTTATTACTTCAACTTTCTCTCTTAATTCCCTATTTCCGAATCCTTTGAATAAATATTTTCCTTCCTTACTTTACTGCTGTAAAATTAATTACTGCCTCTTTTGCCAAATCAATCATTGGCTGTGGGTAAACACCAAATGTAAATATCATTACCACAATTATCCCAAGACCAAGTTTCTGTCCAAAAGAAACATCAGTAAAAGTTGCTGTTATCGCATTTGTATTGCCGTAAAAAACTTTTTGTATCATGTTGAGCGTGTATACTGCTGAAATGATAATTGCAAGTCCAGCAAAAGCTGCCATCCAAATGCTGTGTTGATAAATACCTGCAAACATCATAAACTCTCCCACAAATGCATTGGTAAGTGGCAACGCAATATTTGCAAAGGCAATTATTACAAGCATTATAGTGAGTACAGGTGCTTTTTGTGCTATGCCTCCCAACTCACTTATATTTTTTACGCCTGTTTGTTGTTCAATCATTTCAATAACAATCCACAGGCCTATAATATTTATTCCGTGGCTAAACATCTGTATCATCATTCCCTGCAGACTCAATTCATTCATGGCAAAAATAGCCGCACACATTAATCCGATGTGTGCAATGGATGAATATGCAACCAGTTTTTTTAAATTATTCTGTACCATTGCAATGCAGCTTGCATAAATAATTCCTGCTATACAAAGTATCATTACAATATTTGTAAACTTGGGCACAGCCAAAGGAAATATTGGAATCAGCCATTTGATAACACCAAATAAACCCATCTTAACCATAATGCCTGAAAGCACCATGGTTACAGTTGTTGGCGATTGGTCGTATGTGTCAGGCTGCCATGTATGAAACGGAAATACCGGCATTTTTATAGCAAAGGCTACAAAAAACAACCAAAACACCCAGCTTTGTTCTCCTTCATTTAAATTGGCGTTGTAAAAAGAAGTCAAAGAAAAAGAATGAAGAGATTGTACACCGTCTTCGAAAAGCCTTGGGCCGGTATGTAGGTAAACATAAATGATACCGGTGAGCATTAACAATGAACCTAAGAAAGTGTAAACGAAAAATTTAAAGGTGGCTTGTATTCTTTTTTCGCCACCCCATTTACTGCAAAGAAAATAAACAGGTATTAGTGCAAGTTCCCAAAAGAAATAAAATACCAGTGCATCTTTTGCTACGAAAACGCCCATTAAACCGCATTCAGCAAGCATCATCAACCCAAAAAAAGCACCTGCATTTTTATAATTATTTTTATAAGTACTAAGAAAAATAATTGG
>JBBRPX010000295.1:0-3856 GCA_038227505.1 Chitinophagales bacterium | reverse complement strand
AGAGTTATAATGCGCCAAGAGTATACAAAGGTTATCGATTAAAATGGGCGGATGAATTTAATGAACCCTTTTTAAACTTAAAGAACTGGACTTTTGAAAATGGCGATGGTTGCCCAACACTGTGCGGGTGGGGCAATAACGAATTACAATTTTACAGACCGGAAAATACCAGCTTTAAAAATGGCAAAATGATCATTGAAGGAAGGAAGGAAGATTATGGGAATAATAAATTTACTTCTTCAAAAATTGTAACAAAAGGTAAAAAACTATTTAAATATGGACGCATAGATTTTAGAGCAAAATTACCCCAAGGGCAAGGCATATGGCCGGCGTTCTGGATGTTACCTCAGTATTCAGTTTATGGAACCTGGCCTAAAAGCGGTGAGATTGATGTCATGGAAATGATTGGGAAAGAACCTGCAAAAAACTATGGGACATTGCATTTTGGACCGGGTCCGGGAAGTACGCAATTAGGAAAAAATATCAGTTTGTCAAATGGAATTTTGGCTGATGCATTTCATGTTTTTTCATTGGAATGGAACGAAAATGAAATAAAATGGTTGTTGGATGGCAAATTGTATTCTTCTTTCAGTAAAAAAGATTTTGGAGAAATTAATTACCCTTTCAATGAAGAATTCTTTTTAATAATTAATTTGGCTGTTGGCGGTAATTGGCCAGGTAATCCTAATAAGGACAGCTATAGTAATCAAAAACTAATTGTAGATTATGTAAGAGTTTTTGAAAAGAAAAAGTAGATACGCTCGTTTTATTAATACATTGGTACAAAAACATTAAAATTTCAATTAAAAAAATACTAATGACCACTAAAAGAATTTTAAAATCGCTCGTTTTGTTTGTCACTGCATTGAGCATTTTTTCAGAACTATCTGCGCAGATAAAATTTGATACTTCTGCAAAAATTAAAGCACTCGTAAAGCAACTTACACTCGAAGAAAAAGTGAATATGATTCATGCATCTTCGTCTTTTACATCAGGCGGTGTAGCACGATTGGGAATTCCTGAAATAGTGACGTCTGATGGACCGCATGGTGTGCGCCCTGAGCATGGTCGTGGCTGGGAACTACTTAATAATTCTTTAGACAGCGGTACTTATTTACCTACCGGTAATTGCCTTGCTGCAACTTGGAACCCTCAGCTTGGTTACGCTTTTGGTGCTGTATTGGGTAGTGAAGCAAGGTTTAGAGGAAAAAATATTATACTTGGTCCGGGTATTAATATTATACGTTCTCCATTAAATGGAAGAAATTTTGAGTACCAAAGTGAAGATCCATTTCTAGTTTCTAAAATGGTCGTGGGTTATATAAAAGGCGTACAAGATCAAGGCGTTTCTGCTTGTGTAAAACATTATGCAGCTAACAACCAGGAGTCAAAAAGATTTACTATAAATGTGCAGATGAGCGAAAGAGCATTAAGAGAGATTTATTTACCAGGTTTTAAAGCGGCAGTTGAAGTTGCAAAAGTAAATACCGTAATGGGTTCTTACAATAAATTTAGAGGACAGTGGGCATCGCAAAACAATTATTTATTAAATCAAATTCTAAAAAAAGAATGGAATTTTAAAGGTTTTGTAATGAGCGACTGGGATGCGGTGCATAGTACAGAAGAAGCTTACTGGAATGGCCTGGATCTGGAAATGGGTACTGATCTTCGTATGTTGCCCAATCCCGATTACAATAAGTTTTTCTTTGGAAATAACTTACTTGCCTTGTTGAAAGCAGGAAAACTTTCTGAAAATATTTTAAATGATAAAGTGAGTAGGATATTATATGTGATGTTTAAAACAAGCATGATTGATGGAAAATTAAAGAAAGGTGATTATAACACAAAAGCTCACCGGCAAACAGCATTATCAATAGCAGAGGAAGGTATTGTTTTATTAAAAAATGAAAATAATATTTTGCCAATAAATAAAAGCAGTATTAAAAGCATTGCGGTAATTGGTTTTAATGCTGCGAGAAAACAATCGATGGGCGGTGGTAGTTCGCAGGTTCGAGCGTTTTACGAAGTAACTCCGTTAGATGGTATTAAAAATATTGCAGGTAATAGTATAAGAGTTGAATATGCTCAAGGCTATGAAATTAAAAGAGGTGGTGGCGCCAACCAACAGATGATTGATGAGGCTGTTGCACTTGCAAAAAAAAGCGATGTGGTTATTTATGTGGGTGGAAGTACACACGGTTACAGATATGATGTGTGGGGCGATAATGCATACGATGCAGAAGCTGTAGACAAACCAGATATGGATATGCCTTTTGGACAAGATGAGTTGTTACAGCAAATCTTAAAAGTAAATCCTAAAATGGTTGTTACATTAATGGGCGGCTCAATTGACATGACCAAATGGATAAGCAATACACCGGCTGTTATTGAAAACTGGTATGCAGGTATGGAAGGAGGAAATGCCCTTGCGAAAATTTTATTTGGAGCCGTTAATCCATCAGGTAAACTGCCAATGACTTTTCCTAAAAAGCTGGAAGACAATCCATCTTTTGCATTGGGGGAATATCCCGGTGATACTGCTAAAAGTTTAATCGTTAATTATCATGATGATATTTATGTAGGTTATCGCTACTACGACACCTATAAAGTAACGCCTCAGTTCGCTTTTGGGCATGGCCTTTCTTATACTGACTTTAAATACAGTGATTTAAAATTATCTGCAGTTGGTAAAAATGTAACCGCAACTTTTACGTTGAAAAATACCGGCAAGGTTACGGGAGCGGAGGTAGCACAATTATATGTTCATGAACAAAATGCTGCATTACCAAGACCCGAAAAAGAATTGAAGGGTTTTGAAAAAATTATTCTTGGTGCCGGGGAACAAAAAACAGTAAGTATTAAATTAGACGAAAGCGCCTTTAAATATTTTAATGATGTAAAAAATGAATGGGTAATGGATAAGGCTGCTTTTGATATTTTGGTAGGCGGCGCAAGTGATGCTATTAAACTAAGAAATACCATAAAATTATAAAGTAAAATTTTTTTAAATTTTAAAAAGGCGAAACAAATTCATATTTGTCTCGCCTTTTTTTATCACATAAAGTTTTATGGATTGGTAGAAAAAAGACTTGCTTCCTTCAACAATATTCTACAGTTTAATTTTAGTTGTGCAATAATAAATTCTGCAAAATCTTCAGGGTGCATAATTCTTTCTGCATCACCGGTAATTAAGTTTGCACTTTGCGCAAGTTCAGTAACAATAGTGCTCGGCGCCAACGTTGTCACACGAATATTATGTTTGCGAACTTCCTGCATTAAACTTTCTCCCAAGCCAAATACAGCAAATTTAGAAGCACTGTAAGCACTCGTCATGGCACCGCCTGCTTTGCCGGCAGTAGAAGAGATATTAATAATATCTCCGCTTTGTTTTTCTATCATGTCAGGTAAAACTGCACGGGTAGTATAATAAACCCCAAACAAATTTACTTTGATCATGTTTTCCCAAACAGCGGGCTCTAATTCTAAAAATTTTCCAAAGATTCCTGTGCCGGCGTTGTTGATTAAAATATCAATTGTACCAAGCTCTTTTTTAATTTTTTCTACTGCGGTATTTACGGCTTCCATATTACTTACATCTGCAGTCGCCGTTGCTACATTTACACCCAATAACTTTATTTCTGCTGCTACTTCATCTAAATCTTTTTGGGTACGGGCAACAAGTCCTACATGCACACCTTCATTTGCCAAAGCCATTGCCACGGCTTTTCCTATTCCTTTGCCCCCACCGGTTACCAATGCTATTTTTCCTTTTAATGATTGCATATTTATTAAGTTTTATTGATAAAATTACTTCTAAATAATGAGCCGATTATGTTTAAGAAGTTTCCTTTTTTTT
>JBBRPX010000294.1:0-3889 GCA_038227505.1 Chitinophagales bacterium | reverse complement strand
CGAAAAGGAAGAACAGTTACTAGGGCTTGCTTATAATTCGCTGCGCAAAAAAGTAGCGGAAGCATTGATGCTTTTACAAAAAAAATATAAGACGGAGACCACACAGGATTTTGAAATAAGCATAAGCAGAGAAAGCCTTGCAACCATAGCAGGCACTGCAACAGAATCGCTCATACGCACGTTAAGCGATTTTAGGTACGAGCAGTTGATAGATATTAAAGCGGGGAATATTGTGATATTAAATGAAAAGAAATTGGGAGGGTTAATTAATTAGAATTTTTAAAATTTTAAAACTGCAAAGATTAATTCATAAGTAAACTTTTACCGCTGCATATACTGTGCATTTCGGCAAAGCTTTTCCTAATAACATCCACTTAATTATTCATCTCGTTTATTATTTGCAGTATGGTGTAATATCCCATCCAATACCCCCGCAGCAGTTGGCAGGGTTGAAAAGAAAACATTTTTATGTTTGCGTAGCTCTTCTAATTCAGGGCTATAATTTGAAACCACAATGGACTTTGTTTTTCCATTGAGCATGTCTTTGTCGTTACCTCCATTACCTGCTGTTATAAAACTATCCAAGTTTATTTTCCATTTATAACTTAAATATCTAACTGCGCTTCCTTTACTTGCTCTAAAAGGTAACAGGTCAAGAAATTTGTTATCGGTTAGTAATACTTTTGCTCTCAGTTTATGGTCATCTAAAAATTTATATAAATCAGCCAGAGCATCCGCATCAAAAAAATCATCAACATAATAACTAAGTTTAAATGGCCATTGTGCTGCCTGCTCCTGCAAACGAATACCCATAAATTGCTTTAATACTTCTTGTAATTCAGTCCGCTTCCACTGGTAATCAATATGGCTTTCCCAACCTTTATCGGGTATCATTTTATCAGTATAGTAAAGCTCGGTACCTGCAGAACAAATTAAAATATCGGGCTTGGGCAATGGATACTGCTTTAATGCTTTCTCAGTAATAGCTCTGTTTCTACCACTTGCAATTCCAAAAACTACTTTGTCTTTATGCTGGTCAATCCATTCTACAAACTGTTTAAGCCCATCAATATTACTACCGTCAACTAAGGTTCCATCAAGATCGCATATTAAAAAAATCTCCGCATTAGAAAGTTTTTTACCATAAGCTGCTTTGTTAACAAAATTGAGGCTATGGTTATTTTTTTCTTTAAAAAGATCATTAATTATGTCTATATATTTTTCCGCAAAAGATGTCCACGAATAAAGTTGGTTGGTTGCTAAAATACCATTGGCAGAATATTTTTCCCACAAGGTATGGTCAGCAATAATCTTTTTTAAAGCGTTGGCAATTTCAGCCGGATCTTCAACATTAACCAACAGGCCATTTTCGCCTTGTTCCAAAATTTCTTTCGGCCCGCCGGTTGGCAATGCTATTACAGGAAGGCCGCAGGCAGCGGCTTCAATAATAGTTAAGCCAAAATTTTCTCCGGGTGTTGCATTTACAAACACGCCTTTTTTACGGGCAGCAATGCGGTATATTTCGGGTACATCCAGCTTGGGATCATTCTTTTTAGGAATAGCCATTTTGCCGTACAAATCGTATTTATCTAAGAGCAATAAAAGATTTGTCAAAATATCTTTTTCATCTTCCTGCATTTGACTAATGTCTTTTCTTACACCGGCAAATATGGCGAGATTAGCCATAGCCTGCAACTCTTTATCTTGACCGTAAGCCTGAATAATAGTTTCAAAATTCTTTCTTTTATCTGCACGGCCTATGGATAGAATTAATGGCTTTGCAGGATTAAATAAAAACCGATCAATATCAGTATTAACCCTGTAAAAAGCCTGTTCCTGTTCTATCGACATTTTATATGAAGGCAAATCTAGGCGGTAGAATGGAAAAAATATTTCTGGGTTTACTCCTGGCGGAATCACCTTAAATCTTCCTGCTGCTGCATTATCATAAAGTGCATATTGGCTATCAATAATATGCTGTGTGCTTACAATAATTACATCTGCAGTTTGCAACAAATTTTCTTCTACTTCTATACGCCGCCGCATTTTAAATTTTTCTTCTATCTTATCTTCCTTCATCCCTTCTTTTAAAAGAATATTCTTTTTATTACGACCTAAAGAATGCCCGGTTGCAATAAATGGAATACCGAAAATTTCACTCACCTGCCCCGCAAGATAATTTCCATCGGCATAATGCCCGTGTACCACATCTGGCACATCGCCATCTTCTTCTATAAAACGAAGTGTTTTATCAATAAATTCATCCAGGTGCTCCCACAACGTTTCTTTTTGTCGGTAGGTATTTCCGCCGCAAGTCATTCGAATAATGCGTGCTTTTTCGTTCACCGTTTCAATTTTTTTTTCGTATGATGAAGACACACGCTTATCAATGACCCTTCTTGTAAATAAATCTACTTTGCGTATATCTGGATGCAGCGAAAGACTTTCTAATAATTCAAGCACATATTTTACCTGACCGCCGGTGTCTTTATCTCTTCCAATTTCTGGGTCATTAGATCTAATTAATCCATGGGGGCTATACAATTGTACATAATATCCATTCATCACTGTTTCATTTTGTTCTCTGTGAAGTTAATCAAATCTAAAAGAGCGTTCTTAATGCTTAATTTTGGATCAAATAATGCAATTGTATTTTGCACAATAAACAGCTTCATATATGTATTCAGGTTCAGGTTTCAGCGATTGGGAAATTGGAGATATTACCATAATAATTTATGATGGTGTATATCATTTGTTTCATTTAATTATTCCCAACCATGATTACATTGCGCATGCGGTTTCAACAGATTGTATTTCGTGGAAGCGTGTTAACAATGCTTTGTTTGTTGGCAATCCAGGCGAATGGGATGATGATATGTTATGGACAATGCATGTTGTAAAAGGCAAAGAGAAGTTTGAAATGTACTATACAGGATTGCAGCGAAAAGACAGGGGCGGTATTTCAAGAATTGGGTTTGCAGAGTCAGATGATTTATTAAACTGGACTAAAAACCAGAAAGATATTTTCCCCATTGAATCCCAAGGTATTTTTTATGAAACCCAGGAAAAAAACGAAAGAAAATGGTTGAGTTTTAGAGACCCTTTTAAATTTGAGCACAAAGGTGAAGTGTACCTGATAATGGCAGCGAGAACAATTACAGGACCTGTATCTAGACGTGGCTGTGTTGGGATTGTAAAAATTAGCAACGACAAAGTAAAATTGATGCCGCCGCTTTTATACCCGATGGTGTACGACGATATTGAATGCCCATGCGCATTTGAATTAAATAATCGATTTTACTTAATAGGTTCCATACGGGAAGACATTAAAGTGCGCTATTGGTTTGCACCTGATTTTTTGGGGGAGTATCATTCATTTCACAACGATGTGTTACTACCACAAGGTAACTACGCAGCCCGCATTGTGCAGGATGGCGAACAATTACTTATTTATAATTTCTTTTATGCCTATGGGCAGATTAATGCGCTAAGAGTGCTGCCGCCTCCTAAACAACTGGAAACGGATAAACATGGAAGTTTGGTTTTAAAATCATATTACCGTTGGGAAAAGATGGTACTAAAAACCATCAACCAAGAAGCCTTTGGTATTATAAATTCGCTGCTAGGCAACCCAACTGCATCTTTTGCAAATGACAATGCAAGATGGACGTTTGGTGCAAGAAGTGGGTACGAAATATTTGTTTTTAGGCAACCCTCAGCCTGTTTTATTTGGGAAGGAACTATTGTGGTGGAGGGAATGGGTAAACTCGGTTTGGTATGCAACATGGACGAAAATGGCAATGGCTATTTTATATCTTTTGATGTTGCCAAAGGGCTCACTAAAATAAGAACATGGGGCTTTAATCCACTTGATGTGAGAGAGAATTTT
>JBBRPX010000293.1:0-3949 GCA_038227505.1 Chitinophagales bacterium | reverse complement strand
CTCCTATCCTCCCCGGAGGGGAGGCAATAGCTGTAGATGTTGGAGAAGATTGTTGTAGTGTAAAAATGCTTTCGTTCTCATCTTCAAAATTTCCCCCTCCTCGGAAGGGGATATGGGAGGCATCTATTTCTTCAGCAGTTAGGTACCGTTTATTACTAAATGTAAACTCAAGTTTGTTCCTGTAATAAATTTGTTCGTCTGCACCAACAATCGGCATCATAAATGCTCCATTAACTTTACCAATTCTTACTAAATTCTGTTCGGCCTCCTGCTGTTTATATTGTAATTGTTTTGCGTAAGGCAACATTTGCCATTTACAACCGCCACACACGCCAAAGTGAATGCAGAATGGCGTGACTCTATCTGCCGAAGGTGTAATGATTTTTAATACCCTCGCCTCAGCAAAATCTTTTTTATTTTTTGTAAGGAGAAGGTCTACCACATCCCCCGGCACTGCGCCTTCAGTAAAAATTACTTTCCCATCCAGCCTTGCTATGGCTTTTCCTTGTGAAGCGTAATCTGTTATGACAATATTTTCTACCGTTATTCTTTTATTCTTTTTTCTCACACGGCAAAAATAGTATTTAATGCGGCAAAGAGGGTTTGTTAAAAAAGGTTAAACTCGTATTTTGCTTCAATTAACGGCTTAATCTTAGCCCTATTTTAAATACATTTGTCAACATTTTACTTCAGCCAATGAAAAAATATTTACCGTTTCTACTTTGCAGTATCAGTTTTATTTGCGCAAAAGCCCAAGGCTATCAAATAAACCTACAGAGCAACTACAAATCGGGCATCGTTTACCTGACTTATTACATGGGTAAAAACATTATTTTGCAAGATTCGTCAGCAGTAAGCAATGCCGGCAAATCCGTTTTTAAAGATGCCAAAAAATTACCTGGCGGTATTTACGTTTTGGTGTTTCCCGGAAAAAGATTAACGGCAGATTTTTTAGTTGATAAAGAACAAATTATTTCTATTAATGCAGACACAAATCACCTTGATAAAATTTTAATAACAGGCTCGCCGGCTAATATAATTTTTAAACAATACCAAAGTTTTGTAAATGTAAAAGGCAAAAAGTTGCAAGAGGAAAAAACACAATTTAGCATTGCTAAAAATGCTCTTGATTCTGCAAAGCACGAAGCTGCTTATAAAAAATACAGCAGCGAGTTAAATGAATATAGGTTGGGCATTGTTAAAGATAAACCAACATCTATGATGGCGGTTTTATTGAATGCATTGAGAGAACCTTCATATCCAACAAAGTTTGCGGTTACACACCAGGACTCGTTAGATAATTATAGTTTTTACAAACAACATTACTGGGACGGGATAACTTTTATGGATGAAAGAATTATTCGTTCTCCATTTTTTTTGCCAAAGTTGGAAACATATTACAGAGAAGTAATGCCACAATCATCTGACAGTTTAATAAAAGATATAGATTATAAATTATTGCTTGCACGAACAAATCCTGAAATGTATAAGTTTTTGCTAAACTGGTTTACTGATGAATATATCAGTCCCAAATATATGGGCCAGGATGCAGTTTTTGTGCATCTTTACGAACAATACCATAGCAAAGGAATTACTACTTGGTTAAACGAAAAACAACATGATGCTATTACCAAAAGGGCATTTATGGTGATGGCAAATTTAATAGGGGAAAAAGCTGCCGACTTGGATTTTGTGGATATAAAAGGAAAGCCATCATCCCTTTATGACGTAGATGCAGCCTACACTGTAGTAATATTTTGGGACCCTACTTGCGGTCACTGCAAGCAGGAACTACCAAGAGTAGATTCCATATATAGAGCTAGCTGGCAGCAAAAAAATGTAAAGATTTATGCAGTGCTTTCCGTAGCAGAAAAGCTTAAGAGTGAATGGAGAAGCTACATAAATGAACATAAAATTGGTGATTGGATAAACGTCTATCAAAGCAAAGAATCTTTGGAACTAGAGACAAAAGAAAGAAGACCCTCATACAGACAATTGTACGATGTTGTTGTTACACCTACATTGTATCTGTTAGATAAAGACAAACATATTATAGCGAAGAAACTTACGCTTGAACAAATAAATGATTTGCTTGAAGTAAAAATAAAAAAAGGATAGTATTTCCCAACACCACCAACACTAATTTTGATTTATGAAAAAGCTTTTCATTCTTTCAGCCTTGTTTTTAGTTACAGGCAGCACTTTTTGTCAACCACTTTTTACTTATGGAAACAGTGCAACCAGCAAACAGGAATTTTTAAGAGCTTATAATAAGAATAAAATTGTTACAACTAACAAAGAAAAATCTATTCGTGAGTATCTAAACCTCTACACAAATTTTAAACTAAAAGTAAAAGCGGCAAGAGACTTAAGGTTGGATACACTTTCGCAACTGAAATATGGTGTTCAAAATTTTAGAGACCAGATAGCCGATAACTATTTAAATGACGAGTCGCTTTTGCAAAAGCTTATAAAGGAAGCGGCGGATAGATCTTTAAAAGACATTCACATATTATATTTTTCGGTGCCCATAGCTGACAAAGCAACTCCTGCGGACACATTAAAAGCATACAACGCTGCAAGAGAATTGTACAGGTTATTAAAAACCGGGGCAACTAATTATGCAGAAATAGTCACAACTGTTTCTGGAAGTATTTCACCCTCAAATTACAGCGATGCAGGTTATATTTCTGCTTTCTCGGTAAGTTATGCTTTTGAAAATCTTATATACAATACGGCTGTAGGAAGTGTCTGTGAGCCTTTTAAAAACAGCAAAGGTTATAATATTTTTAAGGTGACAGATGTGAGGCCTGATGTAGGAAAATGGAAAATTGCTCAAATTCTTTTTGCATATCCACCAAGCGCTGACTACACTACAAAACTGGCAATAAAATCAAAAGCAGATTCAGTGTACAATCTTTTGCAAAAAGGAATGCCCTTTGCAGATGCTGCTAAGAATTATAGCGACGATAGAATGACTTATACCAATGGCGGAGAGTTACCCGAATTTACAACAGGAAAATTTAATACGGTTTTTGAAGGAAATGTTTTTGGCTTAAAAACAGACAATAGTATTTCCAAACCATTTGAAACGGATTTTGGTTACCATATTGTAAAAAGGCTTAGCGTTACAATATTACCGACCAACCTTAATGATGCGGATTTTTTAATGGGAATAAAACAAAAAGTGCAGCTTGACCCAAGAATAAAAACGGTTAAAGAAAAATTTGTAAAAGATATTACGGTTAAGACAGGGTTTAAAAAATCTGCTGTTGTTAGCGATGTTTTTTTAATAAGGTATGCTGACAGCGTTCTTAAAAATCCAGCGTTAGAAGTTAATAAATTTACTGCAATAAGCAACAAAACTATTTTCACTTTTAACGATGGCACAGCAATTAAAGGAAGTCAATGGCTTCAATATGTAAAAGATAATAATGTAGAACTTACAAACACTAATAATATAGAACTGTTACAGGTATTTACTGCGCAGAGTATATTAAACTATTATAAAAAGAATCTAGAAAAATACAATGCTGATTTTAAATACCAGATGCAGGAATTTGTAGAGGGGAATATGCTATTTGAAATTATGGAAAGAAATGTTTGGGGTAAGGCAGGCGCCGATTCCGTAAATCTGTTGAATTATTACAATGCCAATAAAAGTAACTATAAATGGAAGGAAAGCGCTGATGTAATTATTTTTAACTGTACAAACGAGGCCGTTGCTGCAGATGCTATATCTGCTATGAAAAATACCAAGTATTGGAAAGAAATTACAGAAAAAAGTAATAGTCAGGTTCAGGCCGATAGTGGACGCTTTGAAATTGAACAATTACCTACAGCAAAAATGCAAGCGGGGGAATTTTCGCCTGTTATTAAAAATACTGACGGCACAGCAGCATTTATAAAATTTATAAAAATTTATGCTGCAAATGAACAAAGGAGTATT
>JBBRPX010000292.1:0-3957 GCA_038227505.1 Chitinophagales bacterium | reverse complement strand
TTCAAATTGACGACGCCTACGGCAAAAATAAAACATAATAAAAGTTGAAAAATGATCTACTGCTCAAGAGCGGCGGGATAGCAGTGGAAAGCCCACAGTGGATCCGCCGGAGGCGGAGAAACGAGGACTTGTAACGTATAGCCCGGACAAATGTTGATTCTTGCACTCAGTCGACCGCACAAATTCTTTTTAAAATTCCCACATATTTTATACTGTTTTAAACTGCCTAAAAGAAGTTATTTTTGCAACGAAAATTTTAAAACAATAAACAAAAGATATGAGTCAAGGTCCGGTTTCAAATTTTATAGAACACCACTACAGACATTTTAATGCAGCGGCTTTAATGGATGCTGCAAAAGGGTATGTAACGCATTTGGAAGATAACGGCAAAATGATGATAACCCTTGCCGGTGCTATGAGTACGGCTGAGCTTGGGCTTAGTTTGGCAGAAATGATTCGCCAAGATAAAGTCGCTATTATTAGTTGCACAGGAGCAAACCTGGAAGAAGATATTATGAATTTGGTGGCACACTCGCATTACAAACGTGTACCTAATTACAGAGATTTAAGTCCTCAGGAAGAGTGGGATTTGTTGGAAAACCATTACAACCGTGTAACGGATACCTGCATACCTGAGGAAGAGGCTTTTAGAAGATTGCAACAGCATATTGAAAAAATTTGGAAAGATGCAGAGGCTGCCGGTGAAAGATATTTTCCGCATGAGTACATGTATAAAATGTTGCTGAGTGGCGTGTTGGAGCAGCACTATGAAATAGACCCAAAGAACAGCTGGATGCTTGCTGCGGCGGAAAAAAATATCCCGATTGTAGTACCGGGTTGGGAAGATAGTACGATGGGGAATATTTTTGCATCGTACATTATTAAAAATGAAATGAAGGCAACTACTATGAAAAGTGGTATTGAATATATGGTTTGGTTGGCTGACTGGTATAAGCACAATTCATCTGGCAAGGGTGTAGGTTTCTTTCAGATTGGTGGTGGTATTGCCGGCGATTTTCCTATTTGTGTAGTGCCGATGATGTACCAGGATCTTGAAATGCACGACGTTCCTTTCTGGAGTTATTTCTGCCAGATATCTGACTCTACTACATCGTACGGATCGTACAGCGGTGCAGTACCAAATGAAAAAATTACCTGGGGCAAACTTGATATTGCTACGCCGAAATTTATTGTGGAGAGTGATGCTACCATTGTGGCTCCGTTGATGTTTGCCTGGATATTGGGATGGTAGGAGAATAGTATTGAGATGTTAGTATTGAGATAATAGACAAAAGATACAAGACAAAAGATATAAGACGCTGAATTGGTCAGAGCTTATTTAAAATTTAAAACCCTGCTTTGTGCCTTTGCGCCTTTGCAGTAAAACAAACCGAAATGGAAAAAGTAAAACTTACCGTTAACAACAACGGCTCTTTAAAAGTAGAAGGCGATTTTGAAATTGTAGATCGTAGTGGAAATGTTTACGACCTTGGTGGAAGAACAGTATTGGGAATTTGCCGCTGTGGATTATCTAAAAACAAACCTTTTTGCGATGGTGCACACAACGGGCATTTTGAGCATGAGGCTGTAGCATTTGCATTGCCGCCTAAAAAGTAAATATATAATATTTTAAAGAAGTTTATGTTGAGAAGATGTTCTGCATAAACTTCTTTTTTATTTTACATTTTAGAATAAATACTGGTAAACTTCTTCCACTTTTCCAAGTGTCACGACTTCAATACCAAATTTTAGTTTGCCCAGACTCTTCGTATTGTATTTAGAAATGATTATTTTTTCGAAGCCGAGTTTTTCTGCTTCTGCAATGCGTTGCTCAATCCTGTTTACGGCTCTAATTTCTCCACTTAAGCCAACTTCGCCAGCAAAACATACTTTTTGCGGTAGTGCAACATCTTCATAACTGCTCAACAAGGCGCAAACAATAGCCAGATCTATACTCGGGTCTTCTACTTTTATTCCGCCGGCTATGTTTATAAATACATCTTTAACGCCAAAATGAAACCCGCCGCGCTTTTCCAAAACCGCTAAAAGCAATTGTAAACGCCTGAGGTCGAAGCCACTAACTGTTCTTTGCGGCGTTCCGTAAACACTTTGTGTTACTAAAGCCTGGGTTTCTATTAAAAGTGGGCGCATTCCTTCAATGGTGGCAGCAATAGCAATGCCACTAAGTTCGTCTTCTTTTTGGGTAATTAAAATTTCTGAGGGATTCAAAACCGGTTTCATCCCTTCTCCGGTCATTTCATAAATACCCAATTCCGATGTGCTGCCGAACCTGTTTTTTAGGGTTCTCAAAATACGATATGCATAATGTCTGTCACCTTCAAATTGCAAAACGGTATCAACCATGTGCTCCAAAATTTTTGGTCCTGCAATGGTTCCGTCTTTTGTAATATGACCAATTAAAAAAACAGGCGTGTTGGTTTCTTTCGCATAGCGTTGAAGTTCAGCTGCGCATTCTCTTATTTGAGAAATACTGCCCGGACCAGATTCTACAAATGGCGATTGCAATGTTTGTATGGAATCTACAATCACAAGTTCCGGTTGTAATTTTTTAATTTCTTTAAAAATAGTTTGTGTGTTTGTTTCGGTAAGCAAATAAAAATTATCGCTCTTGGTACCTACTCTGTCAGCACGCATTTTTATTTGTTGTTCACTTTCTTCGCCACTAATATAAAGTGTGCGCACATTTGTAAGTTGTAAACCAATTTGTAAAAATAAAGTTGATTTACCAATACCTGGTTCACCGGCAACAAGTACAATACTTCCTGCAACAATACCACCACCAAGTACTCGATTTAATTCTGCATCAGGTGAAAAAATTCTTTTTTCTTCCCCGCTTACAACATCGTTTATTGATATTGTCTTTAAACCCTTCGTGCCGCTAAAGTCACGCCAGTCCTCTTTTGCAGTCTTATCTGTTCCTTTTACAATTACTTCCTCTACGAATGTATTCCACTCTCCACATGCAGGACATTTACCAACCCACTTCGCACTTTCCTGTCCGCAATTCTGGCAAAAAAATGTTGACTTCGTTTTATTCATAAATTAAAATTACGTAGAAGCTGTGTAGAATTTCGTATTAGTTTGGTTGTTATTTTTGATCAAACAAAGAAGCAGTATTGGTCATCATTGTTAAATTGCTTGTCCGTAATAAGTCGGATTATTCACTTCAGGTTTATAGCTTTTTTTTCAACTTTTAATATGCACTTTTTATAAAAGGTAAAATGCAAATCAGTTTTATTATTTGCAATATCCAAGAATTTATTCTTCAACCAAATACTTTTACCTCTTCAGATATTTTTTATTAATTCATTTTAATTTTCATGCCATTTTGTTCTAAAAAGAAAATTTAAATATAAAATTATGGGCTATTGAAATTGAATAAAATTTAAGAACGAAAATTAGTACAAGGAAAATAATTTCAAAAAATGAGAAGTAAATAATAAAAACTTCTACTGGTTAAAAAGTTTAAAACTTGTTATAAGAGAAGTTTATTCCTTAAATTAAAATCGATTTTAAATGATGACTAAATAGAAAAAGAGCCATCATTTCTGACAGCTCTTTTACTTACTAACCCATTAAATTCTATTGCGAAAGTACACATTCAGCCCAAAACAAAAAACTTTTTTTTGATGTTATCAATTTAATAATATTGAAGTGTAACAGTTAATTTATGACGTAAATTGTTGTGGTAGAATCAAATACACGGCAATTTCATTATATTTTTTACTTCAAAAATATTATTTTTCAAAATATGTTGTTATAAATTCGGTTTATATTATAAACTAGTCTACGTTTGTATAAATTATCACAAAATGAAATCTCTACTAACACTTTTTACCTGTTTTATCGGTTTGTTTGCCGGAGCGCAGGTAACAATTTCAGGGAAAGTAACCGACAATAAAAACCTGCCAATTAAGGGAGTGAGTATTACAATTA
>JBBRPX010000291.1:0-3999 GCA_038227505.1 Chitinophagales bacterium | reverse complement strand
TCAAAACACTTTTTTACAATAACATGAATTACTTCGCCTTCAATTTGTACCGTACCTTCTACCATTATTAATTTAGATTGTAAAATTTCTTTTCTGAATTCATCAAATAATTTTTCAAAAATAACGAGGTTGGCAAAACCGGTTTCATCTTCAATCGTCATAAAGCAAATACCTTTTGCAGTGCCCGGGCGTTGACGTACAAGTACGAGCCCGGCTACTTTTACAAGTGCACCATTTTTTAAAGTAGCTAATTTATTTGTTGAAACAATATTTAACTTCTCCAGTTTTTCTCTAACAAAACTTACAGGATGCGCTTTTAAAGAGAGTGAGGTTGCTGCATAATCATGCACCACATGTTCCGATGTTTTCATAACTGGTAACTCAATATTTTCGACCGCTGCATCTGCAGGTGCCTGTCCTGCAAACATAGCCACGGGCCTGTCTTTGGTAGATACTTCCCACAACGCCTGTCGTCTATCCAAACCAATGGACCGAAACGCATCAGCATCAGCCAGTTTCTCCAGTGCAGCTTCTGGTACCCCTACATCTCTAAGTGAATTAATGTTTTTATATTCTTCCCTTCTATTATCAACTAATATTTTTACATCTTCCTCACGCAGACTTTTAACTTGTCTGAAACCAAGTCTTAGTGAAACCTCACCCCTAACCCTCTCCAAAGGAGAGGGAGATTTCTCTTCTAACTTATTATCCCAAAAAGAATAATTAATATCAACGGGTCTTACTTCGACATCATGCTTTTTTGCATCGGCAATTAATTGTGCAGGTTGGTAAAAACCCATTGGCATACTGTTTAAAATAGCGCAACAAAAAACATCAGGATAAAAACATTTTAGCCATGAAGAAACATAGACCAACAAAGCAAAACTTGCCGCATGGCTTTCTGGAAAACCATAACTGCCAAACCCTTCCAGTTGTTTAAAAACCCGCTGGGCATATTCTAGTTGGTAGCCTCTTTCAAGCATACCTTCCGTAAGCTTTTTTTGAAATTTTGTAACCAGTCCTTTTGCTTTAAAGGTTGCCATACTTCTGCGTAATTCATCTGCTTCTGCAGCGGTAAAGCCTGCAGCTACGATGGCAATTTTCATGGCCTGTTCCTGAAACAACGGTACACCTAATGTGCGCCCAAGTATTTCTTTTAACTCCGGTGATGGATATTTTACAGGCTCCTGCCCATTGCGTCTGCGCAAATATGGATGCACCATATCACCTTGTATTGGCCCGGGTCTTACGATTGCCACTTCAATTACAAGATCATAAAAACAGCGGGGTTTTAGCCGCGGCAACATACTCTGCTGTGCTCTGCTTTCAATTTGAAATACACCAATCGTATCTGCATGGCAAATCATTTCATATACTTCAGGGTCATCTTGTGGAATGTTTGCAAGCGTAAGATCGAGACCGTAATTTGCTTTTGCTAAATCAAAAGCTTTACGAATGCAGGTAAGCATTCCAAGTGCGAGCACATCTATTTTCATAAAGCCGAGCGCATCAATATCATCCTTGTTCCATTCAATGCAGGTTCGGTCTGCCATCCGTGCATTCATAATTGGACAAAGGTCTGAAAGCTTGCCATTTGTAATTACAAAACCACCGGTGTGCTGACCAAGCTGCCTTGGAAAACCCATAAATTCTATGGTGAGTTGCAATACTTTTTTTAGATGAGGGTCAGCAGGATTAAACCCATGATCCGTTAACAATTTTCCTTCAAACCACTCATCAGTAAACTCCCATAAAGAACCGGATAATTTGTTGATGGTATCCACCGATAAACCCATGGCTTTGCCCACATCTCTAACAGATCCTTTTTGGTGTTGTTGAGTAACCGTCGCAACAATAGCCGCTCTGTCACGACCATATTTTTCAAAAATATATTGCATCACTTCCTCCCTGCGTTCATGCTCAAAATCCACATCAATATCCGGTGGTTCATTGCGTGCTGACGAAATAAATCGCTCAAATAACAAATCAAATTTTGTAGGATTGACAGAAGTAATACCTAGACAAAAACAAATAGTAGAGTTGGCTGCAGAACCACGGCCTTGGCACAGAATGCCCTGGTGGCGTGCAAAGCGAACAATATCATGTACCGTAAGAAAGTATGCAGCATAGTTCATCTCTTCAATAAAAACCAGTTCATGATTTATAGCATTGGTTATTTTTTCCGGCAACACCTCACCAAAAAATTCTTTTGCGCCTTGCCATGCAAGAAAAGTTATTTCTTCCTGTGGCGTTCTTCCTTCAGTGGTAAGTTCTACAGGATATTCATATTTTAATTCATCCAAACAAAAAGTACATGCCGCTGTAATCTCCTGTATACGCTGCATTGCATCAGGATATTGTCTAAATAATCGGTTCATTTCATCAGCAGGTTTTAAATATCTTTCTGCGTTTGGGTGCAGCAGATATCCTGCGGTATAAATTGTACATTTTTCTCGGATGCAGGTCATTACATCCTGCAATTGTCTGCGTGTAGGTTCGTGGTAATGAACATCGTTTGTTGCTACAAGTGGTATACTTAATTTAGAAGAAAGTTGAGCAAGCCGGTATAAATATTTACCATCATCACCTGCATATTTTCTGCTTGCAACCATATATAAATTTTCTCCAAAAGCTTGTTTGTATTCAATTAGAGCTGTTTCAAAAATTTTGTCAAAATTAAAAAATTCGTTCAACTCATTTGGTGGCAGCACAATAAATTTTACACCATCTGCATATTTATATACATCTTTTTTGTTTAAATGACAATCACCTTTTTCTGCCCGTCGGTTACCGAGTGTGAGCAAATTACTTAACTGCGAATATGCTTTTTTGTTTGTTGGAAAAGCGAGTAACGAAAGCCCATCCAATAGATCTAACCTGCAACCAACCACAATCCGAATACCTCTTTTTTTTGCCGCTACATGTGCACGTACAATACCTGCAAAAGTATTTCTATCTGTAATAGCTATCTCGGTATAACCCAACGCCACGGCTTGCTCTACAAATTCCTCAGGGTGCGATGCACCCCGCAAAAAACTAAAGTTGGATGTGGTTTGGAGTTCTGTATATTTCATTTTTGTTAAACAATTTTTATAAGTTCACCGCAGAGAAAAGAGAGAAGAGAGTTTGCGCAGAGTTTTTCACTCTCTGCAATATTTTCAGCTTTGTTCTTTTAAGAGTAAAGACAAAGAGAAGGAAAGAGAAAAGAAGAAAAAGATGTTTAGGAAATTTAGAATCTTTTGCGTCTTAGCGCCTCAGCGGTTAAATCCTCTCTGCGAAATCTCTTTCAACTCTTCTTCTCTGCGGTGAAAAGACTTAAGCAAAAAATCCATGTAAAAACCATCCATACGTTTTCCCTACATCATAATGTCCTAACCTAAACAACCAATATCTACAACCTTCTTCATCTTCCACACAATAATAATCTCTATGTTGCCCATCTTGCAGCCACCATTCCTGCTCAATTCTTTCGGGTCCATCTGCTTTTTTAATATTGTGCAATTTTCCTTTATACCTAAAATTCATTGGTGGGTAATCGGGTACCGGTGCAGTAACTTCAATAGCCGCAGGTTGTTTTAATAATTGCAATGGTCTTGGCTTATCCAGCTTCCAATCGGTAGTAATTTTTTCATGAATGTTGGACGTCTCTTTAAAAGAACGCTCCGGCCAGTAATGTGCATCGGGTACATAACGATGAATATTTTGAACACCAATTTTTCCTCCAATCCTGTCAAGCAATTCTGCCAAACCAATATTATCAAGTCCATTGTTACTAGCAAAAAATTTTTCCTGCACTGCAGATAAATCTTCTACAATAGGCGCTTCCAATACAAATAATTCAATCCCTAATGCAGGTGTTATTGTATCAATTTTATGTTCAAATAATTTATACAAATGTTTACTGTTACAACTCGGGTGGTTGGTACCAATCTCAATCATTTCAATTTTTCCATCAACCCGGTAACATTTTAATATTGCTTTTCTCAATCCTTTTTCTTC
>JBBRPX010000290.1:0-4005 GCA_038227505.1 Chitinophagales bacterium | reverse complement strand
TTACCGAATTATTTCCTAATTCATAGTAAGCTAAAGAGAATCGTAAACCATGTTCTAAATGATAAGTAGTAATTTGATTTACCTTGCAGGCAACATTTAAAGCTACGTGGTTGTAACTTTCAATAAAATAGAAAATTACCTTTTCAGGGTTTACTTTTTCCAACAAATCATAAGCACTTTTATAATCTTTCCAGTAAATTACTTTTCCATATTGCAGGCAATCTTTGTTTTTTAATTCCTTACTGTTCAAAAACTCTATAAAATAAAATTCAAAATCTTTAGCAAGCATTTTAGCAATGTGTATAAAATCATTGCGATTGTAATCGCCTACTAATAATAATTTTCTTTTCATCATTTTCCTAAAGACAATAAAAATTCGGCAAATTTCCAATCAAATTGTGTATCAATGTCTATTGAGCTTTCTTCGTCCATTATGTATTTTTTCTTTTTCGAAAATGTACTTAAGGGCTTATTTAATAATACATTAATATTAATAACATAAACAGCTCCATTATATTCATATACTACAGGACATTCCTGCCTGTTTGTAAATTTTCCTTCTTTTGAATTTATTAAAAAACCATTTGCGTTTTCTTCAAATAGAAGATAATACGGATTAGCCTTCGTTTCTTTTACGCTTACAACCATATCAATATTTTCATCCCAACTATCTATAGCTGTTTTTACATGTTCCACTTTGCGGAATGGAGAAGTAGGTTGTAATAATATCAATAAGTCATATTGCTTTCCCTGTGCCGCATAATAATTTAAAGCATGTAATAAAACCTCGTAAGTTCCGGAATTGTCTAATGCTAATTCAGGTGGTCGTAAAAAAGGAACATGCAGTCCAACTTGTTCAACTACCTCTTTTATTTCAATATTATCGGTACTTACGCAAATATCTTCATCATTAGCTAAGGCCCTTGCTACCTCTATTGAGTAATGAATTAATGGTTTGCTTCCTAAAAGTTTTATGTTTTTTCCAGGAATGCCCTTAGAGCCCCCTCGGGCAGGAATTACATACAATATTTTTTTTTTCATTAAAGTTTTATATGCTTTATATCTTCTTGAGCCTGTTTAAAATCTTCCGGTTTCCCAATATCTAGCCAATAGCCTGTGATAGGATAGGTGATCAGTTTTTTTTGTTTTGCCAATATAATTTGCATCAAATCAGTGATATCAAAATATTCATCAGGTGGGATTAATTCCAGCACTTTCTTTTTTAAAAAATAAATTCCTGCATTTGAATAGTATGTGTAGCGTGGCTTTTCTTTTAAGGATGTGGCCAGGTTTTTTTCATCTACTTCCAATACTGCGTATGGAACATCTACATGATAAGAAGTTGCTGCCACCGCCATATCGGCATCAGCATCTTTAAACGCTTTATAGAAATCTGCATAATCGATATTAGTGAGTAAGTCGCTGTTCATTACAAGTATATCATCATGATAAAATTCATCAACTAGTAAAATGGAACCGATAGTTCCAAGTGGGTTTTGTTCCCGCACATATTTTATACTTACTTTTTTAGATGCACCATTATTAAAATAAGATTCCAGTTGTTCACCCAGGTAGTTGATACTAATGGTTAACGTTTTAATACCATACTGTATTAAGCGATCGATATTGTGTTCAATAATAGGTTTGTCACCAACTTTTAATAAGGGTTTAGGCGTATTAGCTGTAAGCGGCAATAATCTTTTTCCTTTACCACCTGCCATTAACAAGGCATCAGCAGGAATGATTGTATGCTGAAGGCGAAAATTAAGAATGTCGATAATCGCTCCATTTTCATCTAGTATCGGAATGATTTTATAATTTCTTTTTTTATATTCTTCCAATTGCGAAAGAGTATAATCCTTTATCTTAATATATACTGGATTTTTTTGAATAAAGGAAAGTATGGAATCTTCAAACCCAAGGTTATTAATAAAACCCCTGCGTAAATCACCATCTGTTAAAGAGCCAATTAATTTTAATTGTTCATTTGCTACAAAAAGAATAGCATCCGACGCCAGCATGTTTAATTTTGTTAGGGCTTCCCTAACGCTTTCATCTTCATAAATTATATGATTTTTCAAAATATTCATGCAATTAATATAATAGTAAAGGTTGAAATTTTTAAAAGGTATGAAAGTGGCATATGCTATTTTTATTTTTATCTGTAAAATTGAACTATATTTTGTTTTAAATTTAAACTATCAACTCCATGAAAAGTTATATAAGCTTCTTTTAAATGTTGATACAATTCCGGCAACAAAATTCTTTTGCCTATAAAAAAATCCGTTGTTTGTTTAGAGAAATTCTGTTTAAATTTTAAAAGGTGATTATTATCATCACTATTAGTACCACCCCCCAGGTTTAAATGCTTCCACGATTCTCCGATAAAAAGTTTTATCACATTCGCTAACAAATAATTACTTCCCGGAACTTTTGGATATTGCAAATTACGTGCTGAAAGGTGATATGTTATAATATTATTTGTAATGAAAAATAAAGCTGCGTTGTATAGAACACCATCCTTCATTACTACAAATAATTTTACCTTCCCACCCAGTTCAATTTTCAACTTTTCAAAGTATTTTTTAGAAAAGTAGTAATATTTTGCAGCAACTGCATTATCCATAGTTTGGTAATACAATTCAATAAAGGATGTATATAAATTTAAATCACAGGTTTCAAAACATTCATAACCTTCTTTTTCTAATTTCCTGATAAGGTTTCTATTGGTAGCAGAAAATTCTTTTGCCCATATATTATCCCACGTATCCTGTAAATCTATTATAACAACTTTTCTATTATATATATTTTGAATGCCTAACTCAAAAGTCGCATATTGGTTATAATAGAAATGATAACGGATAAGTTCATTCACTATTTTATGCTCCCTTTGATAATCACAAACCATTTGTTCACTCTTTAACTTAAATTGATTATTAGTATAAGACCAATAGGGACCAGAATAACCATAAGGTGAAATAGCATCCGAATATGACTCAAAATTTGGAATCGGTATAAACTGCTCAATGAATGGGTATAATAAAAAATCTTCTCCGTCTTCTACCACTATTACTTTCCTTTTGCCTTCAGTGATGCACTCTTCTAATTCAAGATAAAAAGGATCATAATAAATATCAAGACATAATGCCTTTTTAATATACCATATTTTGTAATCATCCCAATTATTTTCGCTGTAAACACTAAGCTGCATATGTTTTAATTATTTTTTTCAATAAGGCTGCTAGTTGTAACATATCAGGCTCCGAATATCTTTGATCTATTGGAATGGAAAGCTGAGTTTTAGCTAGAGATGATTGAGCGTCCGCCCAGTGAATGGGTGGAAAAACATTTTCAACAAATAGCGCTTTTCTTACTTTATCCCTTTCATGAAGCGAAAGCATTAAAAACTGGTATTCACCTGGAAGTATTTTTAAATTCTGTGAATTCAATTCTGCTAATAAAATTGAGTAGTTTCTTTTTCTTATTTCAAGGATTTTTCGCCAATCAATTTTTTTAAAAAGCGCTTCATCTTCCTTTGTAGCTGTATGTATGGTTAATCTTTCCTCCAAAATTCTTTCTGCATTTTGAAATCGTTCAATGTATAAAGCTTCAAGAGGCGCTTCTGAACTTATTTCAAAAACGGACTTCTTCCAAGCCGCTATTCTTCTTTCATCTGAATAGGCCGGTGAAAAATTATAATCAGGGAAAGAATGTTTGGAATAAACCATGGATAAAGAAAGAGGAGTAATCTTTCTTAGACTGTTTACTGCTGCATTTCCTGTTATTTTATTAATATCAAAAGCAGCAAGTACAAAATCTTCTAAAATATAGACATCCTTGTTTTTTAAATATTCGGTAAATTGAGGATGTATCGGGAAGAAACAATTGAAATGAACCCAAACAAATATATCTCCTTTATCAAATTTATAATGCTTAATGTCATCAAGCGGGTCATAATAATTGAACTTTAATTTGCACCCATAAGTACACAACACCTGTTTTATT
>JBBRPX010000289.1:0-4041 GCA_038227505.1 Chitinophagales bacterium | reverse complement strand
CTATCTCATTATAATCCATTTCCGAAAAAGCACCCACTTCATTTTCAGGCTGCATCATAATGATAGTTCGGTTAACATCTTTCTCTTTTATATACTTCATCAAATTTGAGAATGCTTTTGCATCTGCCATCATTGCCGCTCCGCAAAAAGGAGAAATTGCTGTCATGCTTTCGCCTGCTTTATTTTTAATCCGAAAAAAACGCTGTGCATCTTTTTTCACCCAAAGTGGTACATAAGAAGATTCCCCGTTCTTCCAGGTTGCAAACCAGATTAAAACAACTTTTAATTTCTTTTCATTGGCATTTTTCAGAATAAAGTCAATCAGGGAAAAATCAAATTTCCCTTCCAGCGGTTCAAACTGTTCCCAGGCAACAGAAGCAATGACGGTATTTACATTCATCTCTTTTGCATTTTGCATTGCCTGGCTAAAATATTCTGGGGTAGATGAGGTGGAGTTATGTAATTCACCAGCTACCATTAAAAAGGGCTTTCCATCCACTATTAATTGTGTATGATTTTCTAATGTTCTTAAATAAGGTATCGGGGTTGCAGCAGCTACTTTGGATTGCGCAGCAGTAGCAGTAATTATACATAAAAAGTAAATTATTAAACATACTACAGCTTTGCCCTGAAATGTTTTTTTCATATTTATTTTTTAGGATTTACGTGAACAGCAGCTTTTAAAAGGATTGACGTATAGTCTGGTGCAGATTGAGCAAGTTTCCATAATAACCCCGAACGATAATTTTCTATATAAAGCACATTCAGTGGCAAATAAAAACCATACCAGGGGGTATTTTTTTCCAGTGACTGGATTTCACTATTCATTACGTTGACTTTTCCATGCAGTCCTTTTTTAGAATATATATTTTTCGTTTTAAAAATTTCGTACACATTACGTAAGCAACTTATTGCAGCATCAGGATCAAAGTTTATACTACTGATGACTTCTTCCAATTGAATATCTCCTTTATCGTTGTGAACATCTATAATACCCCAAATCTTCCCATAATGCTGAAACTTGTTAGGATTTAGTTTGGTACATGCCTTTTGCATCAATACTGCATTTCGAATACTTGTAAAGTAGTCGAGATTATTTTTTACGCAAATAGAATCTTTATAATTACGCAAATCAAACCAAAGAAAAGATTGCGCTGCATAGCCTATCTGCGATGTTGGGTAAAAGCGGTAACCATACATGCTATCAACCTTCATCTTAGAAGTGAAATTATTATATGCTTCAAGCCCATGTATCCATTTTTTATCGCTTAATGCCAGCAGTTGAATAAAAAATGTTTCATCCCAGATACCCTGAAGCTCTTTACCATCAAATAGTTCTGCATTATCGCCATTCTTAAACCAGGTGAAGCACCCTTTTACTTCGTTAAAGGCAAAATTCCAATCTACCCTATCAATTATTTTTGCACATAAACTTCTGATTCCATTTTCGACAGTGTTTTGTTTTTGAAAAAAATTTCCGATAAAAAATTTTAATGAAGCAGTTATAACTGCAGTTCCATAAACATCGTACGGTTTTCCAAAGTTCCAGTATTTAACACCTGCTTTTTCACCAGTGGCTCTATTAAATGACCTTGGGAAAAAACCATGAATTGTTTTGGCATTATAAAACTCTTTTAAATACTGCAGCATCCCTTTAGCTGCTGACTTTCTATCTATCCAGCCATTTTTCACAGCCACCGGAAAAAGATTGATATTATATCCATCAATCTCAGCGGTAACGACAGAATCTTTTTTTTCCAAACAAAGTTTGGTATAGTCAAATTGTATTCGTTCTAAAAATTGATCGTCTGATAATTTCTCCAAGTGCAGAGGGCTAACCGTTAAATGATTTTTTGTTGCGGTTATTTTAGTACCTGACAACCGATAAACCTGTTTTGTGTTATTTATTTTTTGTAATAATGTTTGTGCCATTAGAATATTACAAGTAAATATTGTAGTGCCTATATAAAAAATAAATAAACGAAAAAAAGGGTTCATAAATTATGTTGTTACCCGTTTACAAATAAGGTGCAGTAAACCCTAATTTTAGCATACCTGTTTTTATTTCCGGACAGGAAATAAACAAATTCCAGACAAGTCCAGACCTGTAGTTTTCAATAGCAATCATTAAAGGTAGCTGGTTATATACCAATTCCTGTGGTGCAATCCAGACCGGGTTAGTGTTCAAATTAAAAGCATCAACAAATCCATATTCTTTCCAAGTTAAATTTCCCAATTTATAATAAAAATATTTCAGCGCTTTCATGGATTCATTGGGTGTAAAAGCAAAGGAAGATAATGCTGCAGTTGGGGCTATCACTCCAATATCATTTGTTGGCGAACAATTGGTATAGCCAACATTTGCAGAACTCGCAGTAAGCCCCCAGCACGAATCGGAATACCCAAAATAGTTTTTAGGATTTTCAATACAATAAGCGCGGTTGATGAGTGTATGATTTTTCGTTTGCAATTCGTAGTTGGCATACGCATCAATTAATCCTGTTGGTTTAATACATAAAAAAGAGTATTGTGATAAAAACAAAGGTCCGCCGAATGCACTACCCAATGGTAAGTTGAGACCATAATATTGCTGCCCGTTTTTAATAGTACCGTTATTGGCAAATCCATTATCATACACCTCTTTAGTTATAGTGTGTGTGGTAGAAGATGCTGCCAACAGATAGGTAATTAAGGTTTCATTCCAGCCCCGGACCATAAAAGAATTATCCCAATTATACGTTGGGCTCCACAACCAATACAATACATTTTGATTACCGTTTTTAAACCACGCCCAATCTACATTATCGAATAACGTATTAATATCGCTACGCAGCGTAGTTTCATTTAAATCTGTACTGCTAAAATACTGTCTTGCCGTTAAAAGTCCCATCATTAAAAATGATGTTTCAACAAGGTCTGCACCATCATCTTTTGGTTGCCATAGAATTACATCTCCTGTTACACCATGTACACGATGCGGAAATGCACCATGAAAAGTTTTTGCTTTTAACTTTAAAAAGCCAACGATTTTCTGTATCCTTGCTAAGCCTTCAGCTCTTGTTATAAAATTCCTGTTCGCAGCAATAGGTATGCAAAGGATGCCAAACCCGGTACCACCAATTGAACAATCATCCAAATCGATGGCATTGGTTTTATCTCTTGCTAATCCGGAAACAGGATGCCCATAGTCCCAAAAATACCTAAACGTTCTTTTTTGAACAGTATCAAGCAATGCATTATCAGTTATACGGGGAAACTTATCCGTGGTATCAATTCCTGATCGGATGGCAAGTGAAAATGAAGCGGTTAAGGCTGTTCCATCCGTTGATTTTAATGTGTTGGATATTGAAATATTATAAATCGAAAAAAAAGCCAATGGTGATACTGGTTGAATCATAAGAACAGAATCACCATTGGAAAAATTTATACTAAAAGGTAAGTTTGAAGATGTACTTACGTTATTCCATGCTACAGCATTGGCAACAGCGTTTCTATCTATTTTTGCATTGAAACTTACCTGTATCACCGCAGTGTTTGCTTGTAATTGAACAGCTGCAGTACTAATTATTTTATCGTTTATTTTTTTTAAAACGATGTTCATGCCAGTTAACCCTGATGCTGTTGGTTGTGGGGCAGGTTGATTTTTCAAACATCCACTACACATACACAGCGTTGCAATTAACAGCATTCCATTTTCAATTTTTTTCACTTTATGTATAGTGCCAATTTTTAAACTTATTCAATTACAACCTGCCCTTTGCCTGCAAGCCCAGCAAGGCTTGTATTTGTGCAGGCGTCAGTTCAGCATTATAAATTCTTACTTCATCCAGTTTACCATCATAACCTTTAATTGACTTGCCCCATTGCTGGTCAGTTGTTACTCCTGTATCTGTATTACCTCCGAAAATGATCTTAGTTGATGGGTCATTGAACCGAAGATTAGAAAAACTATTTTTAACTTGTGGGTATGTATTGCTGCCGCCCGGATCTACCCATCCATCACTTTTCCATTGAGCACCATTTTTGTAAATCTTGAATATT
>JBBRPX010000288.1:0-4070 GCA_038227505.1 Chitinophagales bacterium | reverse complement strand
TGCTGCATCTTTAACCTCAGGAATGGGTACGTCATTACAAAAACAGTTGTTTTTCAGGTCTTCGGCCATCCATTCCTGAGTGCCTATCATTACACTTTTATAAGTGTAGTCTTCTTTTTAAAACGGAGTTTCGCTAGGTTCATCCTCTTTGCAACCCACTGTTGCCAGTAAACCTATGCATATCAATGCCGCTGCTACCCTCCACTTGCTATTAATCCAATCCATTATATACAAAAATAATACCGTCAGAAGTAGAGTGTTTTTCATCTTAAATTAATTTAGATGTAAAGTACAAAATATTTGCCGCTTAGATAAAGTAACTATCGTCAAAAATAAATTTCGGCTTCACGCTAATTCGTTTTCCATTCTTTGTATTTCCCGACCGGGGTTTTGTCGACTTGGTGGTCACTGTCCACGAAGCCAAACCCAATTGTTGCCAACTCTCTAATATACGCATGTTTTTCGCCCCCTAAATGTAAAAAGAAAACCCATTCTCAACATCCAATAGGGCTTTAATTTTCTTTCTATCAGTTGGTTAAATCAAGCTTTTGCTGTTCTTAAATACAAAATGCGAAGAGTCAGCAACTATTGCGTAAAGCCAAATGCCTAAATCAAAAAAATACAAAATGCGCAATAATATAACCTTTATGCGCAGGGTTATTTAAGGGGAAGCCTATACTCACAGGTATCCACTAAATTCTAAAATACAGTCTTTTTAGCCTAAAAACACCTCTTTATGCAATAAAACTCCCCAGTTTTGCCGTAAAACTCCCTAGTTTTGGCTCAAAACTCCCCAGTTTTGCCGTAAAACTCCCCTGTTTTGGCTCAAAACTCCCCAGTTTTGGCTTAAAACTCCCCAGTTTTAGCTCAAAACTCCCCAGTTTTGGCGTAAAACTCCCCAGTTTTAGCTTAAAACTCCCCAGTTTTGCCGTAAAACTCCCCAGTTTTGGCTCAAAACTCCCCAGTTTTTTAATATCCCCGCCAAGGGATAAAGTAAAGCATTGCTGACCTTTGGCGACTTGCTAATACAAAAAAAAATTCATTTTATCTTGTTATTTAAAAAATCACCAAGTATTTTTATTATGTATTTATAAAATAAATGTTAACCCTAAACTCTAAACCCAATGGCAACCTTAAAAGTAATTACTGATTATTCCAACGTAACCGAAGGCGAACTTGACAATGTAGCGAGTGCTATTTATAGTAGGCTTGCTACCAATGCCAACTTTACCTAGGCCAATGGCGAGCTTACTACCTTGCTAGCGTTAATTCAAGACTATCAAACAAAATATGAGGCTAGCCTAAACGGCACCATGGCCGATACCATTGCGAAAGACGAAGCGTTGAAAAGTTTGCTGGCACTGCTTACCACCATGGCGCTTACAGTAAACCTACAAGCCAGTGGCAACAAGGGTAAATTGGAAAGCAGTGGCTTTACCTTGGCCGCAGTGCCGGGCAAAATAGGGGTGTTGGCCAAGCCCGAGGGCTTTAAAATAAAATCGGGCGATAACTCGGGCGATGTGCTCCTACAAGTAAAGCCCAACCCCAATGCCGATATCTACTTGTTCTACTCTGCCCCTGTGCCAGCACCTACTTCTATGGAAAATTGGCGCACTATACCTAGCAAAAAGAGCAAAACTAACGTAAGTGGTTACACTCCTGGCAAAGAATATGCCTTTCGCTGCGCCTATAAGGGTAGTGAAGATACCCTTATCTATAGCGATATTATTACCATGTTTGTGCAATAGCAAAATCAACCAACTATCGCATTGTTTCTCCCTTGTGCTGTTGGTATTTGCCTGCATGTTGCACTTCTTTTTGTTTAGCAAAAGGCTCGCTAGTGCCTATACATCAAAAACTACCCAAGTGGTTTTTCTGTCGCTATGCCCTAGCAATTCCGTAATTTGCCATCTGTATTCAATTCGTTCGTTTCTATTGTGTAATCTGTAACTACTTTTTTGTATGATAAAACATCCTTGGCACGAAGCCCCCACTGGTAGCAATGCACCCGAATTTGTAAACGGTATTATTGAAATATCTACAGGCATGCGCACTAAGTATGAAGTGGATAAAGAGACAGGCTTACTAAAATTAGATCGTGTTCTATATTCATCAGTTTACTACCCGGCCAACTACGGCTTTATACCGCAAACCTTGGGCGATGATCACGATCCGTTGGATATTATGGTGCTGTGCCGTGAACCTATTCAACCGCTGTGCCTTGTACCCGCGCGAGTGATAGGTGTAATGCGCATGATTGATCAAGGGTTGGATGATGATAAGATTCTGGCAGTGCCAGAGAATGATGCCAACACCAGTCACTTAAAAGACATAAGTGAATTGGCCGTTCATTTTAAATTGGAGTTGAAAGAGTTTTTTGAGAGTTATAAAAATTTAGAAAATAAAGTTGTCACCGTTCCTGATTTTCAAGGAAAAGAAATTGCGCTTCAGATTATCTTAAAAGCCATTGCATATTATAAATCTGAATTTAAAGCGAAGCAATAGATACTCGCGCGCTTAACTTCCTTTTTTTATAGCCAACCTGTGATTCATGTAATTTTCACGCAGTAGGGTGTAAACACCTGCGTGTTAAAGTTATTCACCTTTGTTAGGTAGAATAAACAAATTCAACTTAAAAAAATAAAAACAGTCATGGGAAATTCAAATGAAACAGGTAAAGTAATTGGTGCATTATTAGTAGGTGCATTATTAGGAGCAGCGGCTGGCGTTTTATTCGCTCCCGATAAAGGAGGGAAGACTCGCAGCAAACTTGTTGATGGAGCAACCGATTTTGCTGACAACGTAAAATCGAGAATTAGCGATGAGATCAGCGGCTTACGCCATAAAGTAGATGGCATGTTGGGAACAGCAGAGAATGAAGCTAAGCAAGCTGTAAAATCAGGTTACAAAGGTTAATCTAAAAAGCCATGGCAGAACAAGGAAAAATAGAAGAGCTAACTGAAAGCCTTAAGCACTTCATCACAATTAATTATGAGGTTACCAAACTAGAGGCGGTTGAGCGATCGTCCTCAATTGGTTCAAGTGCAATTAGTGGTTTGGTAGTGGGTTTTGTAATGATCTTCTTTTTGTTCTTTATCAGCTTAGGCATCGGATTTTATTTATCAGAACAATTAGGAAATAGTTATGCTGGTTTTGCAATCACGGCTGGCTTCTATTTCTTAATTGGACTGATACTGTTGCTAACAAGAAAGAGTTTGATAGAAAATCCGTTACGAAATAAGATCATTAAAAAGGCATTAAATAGTAATCCACAAAATTAAAACAGCATGGAAAAAGTTATTATTTCAAACCATGCGGAGTTATTGGCAAGAATCAAATTGCTGAAGTATGAAAAAGCTTTTGCGGAAGAGGATTTGAAAGCTAAGTTCAAAGAGTATATGGCTACGCTTAATCCTGTTTTGATAATGAAGGATGCACTCCATCGCTTGGCTAATGATAAAGAAGTTCGCATGGATTTCGGAAAAGTGGGGCTCAACATTGGTACCACATTTATTATTGATAGGCTTCTAGGAAGGCAAAGAAGTATAAAAGGATTTTTAGGTTCTCTGTTAGTTGAAAAGCTTTCTGCTCTATTTATTTCAAATAATGGATCGAATATTTTGGAAGGCTTGGTTAAATTTATTAAGCCAAAGTTGTCAAAACCAGGCTTAGATACAAATGGCCAGAGAAATGAAAATCCAGACAATGGCTATTGATGCACTCTATAATTAATACATGAAAAAAAGTAAGATGATCGGATTAATTGTAAGTGCAAGCGCTATTGTCATCTCATGTACCCTATGGGCTATTAAAAAGATGCGTAAAAATAATTCCTTAAAGTCCATTCTTTAAAAATTATAACTAGACTTATACTCACATAAGTTTATCTGATATACTATTCCTGATAACACGTAAATAGAAAGTTCTTCTAGTATTTTCTATTTGTGTTTTTTTGGTTAGTTGCAATTCTATTGAAATCCCTATTTCAAGAATCAGTAAGATTTGTAATTCTTCACTGTAAGCGTGCAAGACCCGCCAGCTATAATCTCAGTAATTTTATCGCATTAAAT
>JBBRPX010000287.1:0-4082 GCA_038227505.1 Chitinophagales bacterium | reverse complement strand
TTATTAAATACCTTTTGTCTGGTAGCGGACTGGTATCAAAATTTCATATTGGTAATGGTGCCGAAATACATGCGATCAATTTTAATGCAGATATGAGTCCTCAAAGGATATTTGAAAGCTGGGGAATTATGGTAAATTATGACTACAGCGATTATTTTTAATTTTAATTTATCTACTGGATTGGGTAAGATTTTAAAGTTTTTAAATGAGTCTGTAAATTTTTTTTGCTACTGGTATAAATGTAAAGATTATCACCAACTGATCTCATAATACAATAAACGTTAAATAACGCATTGAACTATTTATTATTAAATTAATTACCGTTATTAAATCCTATTCAAAATAGTTCGACAATTCGCCGCTTCTCTCTACAAACATTATTACGGAAATTTTGTTTAAATATTTTTCTTTTCGTAATTACTTTTGTATCTGTCTCTACACACAAGCCAATAAAAGGTTTGTTGGGTTATTGTACAGAGTAAATTAGGCTGATGTACGGAATAAATAAAAGGTCGTCCTTATTAATGTATTGCTAGTGAATAGTTAAGATTACTTCTAAGTTAGGTCTCTGAAATTGTTTTACTCGTCTGATCAACCTGCCAAATTTCTCATTGGTACATATGATTATTTATTTTTTTATTACGTAATAATTTACAAACAATAAAGAAAGTTTATTTTTCTAATTGCGCTATAGCTAAACAGCAAAGAAATCCTTTTGCTAAGCTGGGCAATTTTATTTCTTAATCCGACTTGTATTCGGGGAAAATAAACTTTGAAGACGTTTTAAGAAACTAATATTTTAATAATAACGGATCTGATTAATTTTATAGAATGAATAAACTGGAAGTTTGGCAACGAGGACCAATAAACGAAATACCTGCTTTGTTACAACCTGTAGCGCATGCTTTGTTGCAGGCAGTAGAGGACGTTGATGAATTAATGTATGATTTTCCTCACGAACTATTGTGGCAAAGGCCTGCAAATGTTGCTTCGCCTGCATTTCATTTGCAGCATTTAGCAGGCGTATTAGACAGGGTTTTTACATATGCACGCAATGAGCAACTTACAGATTTTCAGTTACAACAATTGAACGATGAAGATATAGAAATGCAATTTACTGTAAATGTAAAATCACTCTTAGAGCGTTTTAAAAATCAGGTACAAATTGCTTTGCTACAGATAAAACATACTGACGAAGCAATTTTAAAAGAACACAGAGGAGTTGGTAGAAAGCAACTACCATCAACGGTTATAGGTTTATTTGTGCATGCTGCAGAACATACAATGAGGCATGTGGGTCAGCTAAGCGTTACCGTTAAAATTTTAAAATCAGGCTACGCAAATCCCCTGCGTTAATGTTAAATATTTATTTTTATACTTTACTTAAATTCCTGCCCTAAAAATTTAAACTTAATTTAATTTTAGTGATGATTTCCAACGATCCTTTACACGGCAAAACTTTGCAATTCATTTTAAAAGAACTTGTTCATCATTTTGGCTGGGAGCACCTGGCCGCAGAAATAAACATTAATTGTTTTAAAACCAACCCAAGTATAAACTCATCTCTTAAATTTTTACGTAAGACAGAATGGGCACGAAAAAAAGTTGAGAGTTTTTATCTCGATACAATTGCATAGTGTTTTCAACTTGTGACCAAAATATTCTTTTCAATTAATAATATTTTAATAACTTTAGAACAACGATTATAAAAGGTTATTTAAAATTTTCAGCGGTTGAATTTACAGGCAAAAGATATATTGTTTCTCCAAAACCGTGTTGCATACGTACGAGACGAAATTGCGTACAAAAAATTATTTTTTCATTTTTATACTTCTTTACATCGTTTTAGTTTAAGCATTGTAAAAGATTTTGAAGTCGCAGAAGAGATAGTTTCTGATACCATGATGAAAATTTGGGATATGGGCAATAAACTTGCAACGATTGAAAAATTGGATGCCTATTTGTTTACTTCTATAAAAAATGCGTGTTTTACTTTCCTGTCAAAAAAGAAACTGGAAATAGCTGATATTGATACCGTGGCATCAAATAACATTTCAGATTATGAAAATCCTGAAACACTACTCGTGGTTTCAGAAATGGAAAAAAAAATAAACAGTTGCGTAAATGAACTGCCACCGCAATGTGTAATGGTTTTTAAACTTGTAAAAGAAGAAGGCTTTTCTTATAAAAAAGTATCAGGTATTCTTGAAATCTCTCAGAATACGATAGAAACCCATATGAGAATTGCACTGAAAAGAATAAGAGTTTCTCTTAATAATTATTTATCAGAAAAAATTTAATAAAAATCTTTCTTTCTCTTCACGGTAAATATTTTTAATTCAGTCTTAGTTGTAAGAATGAATAATATTTCCGAAAATCAATTTTACAACCTGCTTTCTTTAAAACTTTCCGGCGATGCCGGTAAAGATGAACTTCAATTGCTGCAGCAGCAATTGGAAGCAAATCCACAATGGCAATTCTTATACGATCAAATGATGCAGGCAGGAAGTGTTTATCCAACAGATAGTATTGCACAGGCTTATGCAGCACATATAGTTAAAATGCAGTTGCAGGGAAAACTCGACAATGAAAATGTGCAGCAGGAAGAAGTACAAAATAAATCTTACAAAAGAATTTTTTATTCCATAGCAATTGCTGCATCTGTTATTGGATTTTCATTTTTTGTTTATTTTAAAGCTACTACTAAGCAGCCCATTAAAAATTCATTAAATGAAGTTGCTACAAAAAAAGGGTCCAAATCTTTCATCAAATTACCTGATGGAACCCAGGTGTGGCTTAATGCAGACAGTAAACTAACTTTTAAAGAAAACTTTGGTGATAAAACAAGAGAAGTTTCTTTAAATGGGGAAGCTTTTTTCGATGTATTTCATGATGCTGAACACCCTTTTATTATTCATACTGGCAAAGCAGATGTAAAAGTACTTGGCACCACTTTCAACATAAGAAATTATGCATTGGATAAGACAATGGAAGCTACATTAATAAAAGGTAAAATTGAAGTTATTTTAACAGACAGGCCCGATGAGAAAATATTTATTCATCCACAGGAGAAAATAATTATTTCAAAAGAAAGCAGCCTTCCTGTTATCAATAAAATTAAAACGGGAAATGGCCTTGCCCCTGTAGACAAATTTATACTTACTAATGTTATTCTTAATGATTCTTTAATTGCAGAAACGGCCTGGATGAAAGATAAAATGGTTTTTGTGAACCAGTCGCTGGAAAAAATAGCGGAGGACGTAGAAAGAAAATTTGCTGTGACTGTTTTATTTAAAAACAATGCAGTAAAGCAATACAGATATACTGGGGTATTTGACAAAGAAACTGTCAGTGAGATTTTTCATATCATTCAACTGTCAAGAAAAATAAATTACAGCATAAATGATAAAACAATAACGATTAATTAAAAATAATAATAACCTAAAAGTGGGTTACATACAAAACTCTCTTTTACCAAAGTTACTATTCAATAACGATTGAATATTTTTTCATAAAACCTAAACTTAACGAATGAAAAAACTTGCACAGTACGGGCTCCTACACCATGTCTTTACTAAAAAAACATTGCTCATTATGAAAATTTCTACTCTTCTACTTTTTCTTGCATTGCATGTATCTGCAAAAGATTATGCACAGCAAAAAATTACACTTAATGTAAAAAGCACTTCATTTAAAACGGTATTGAAAGCGATTGAAAAACAAACTACCTATCGGTTTTTTTACAGCGATGATGTTGTAGAAGGAAACAAACCCGTTAGCGTTGTGGTGAGCGATGCAACTATAGATAAAGTAATGGATTTATTACTTGATAATTCTTTACTTACCTGGAAGCAAATGGATGCTGATAAAATTATAATAGCATCTGTTACAAAAATTGATTATTCTGTAAAAGCAGTGGAAATTTCTGGTACAGTAAAGAATAGCAAAGGTGAATTATTACCAGGAGCAACTATAAAAGAAGTTGGTACAAATAACAATGTACAAACCGATGCCAATGGTACATTTTCAATAAACGTGAAAGATAATAATGCAAGGTTGGAGATATCTATTGTAGGGTATGC
>JBBRPX010000286.1:0-4082 GCA_038227505.1 Chitinophagales bacterium | reverse complement strand
TTAAAGCAAGACTATCGTTTATGTAAAAATTATTTAAAAGGAATCATTGGAGACAACATGAATTTAATACTTGCAGCGGCTGCAATGAATTTTAAACGACGAATGAACCTCTGGGGTACAGAGGCAATTATTAGGTGGTTACTCCTCTACAAATATTTTATAGGGGTTTGTAAGAATTTTTATGCCCTGAATTTAAAAATGACTTTTTGAGGGTCGACTAAATAGGCTGGTTTGGTTTAAAAGTTAATGCGTTGCCACTGTAGCAGCAAAAGCAACGCATTACTTGTGTTATTTAAAACCAAAATTATCCTTTATAAGAGGGGATAAATTTTGGAGCCTTTCTTTTTTTTGTTGCTTGCTCATAAGCATATGCCATGCTTAATAATTTTGCTTCGGTATATGCAGTAGCTATAAATGAAATGCCAAGCGGTAATTCTTTAACAAAACCCATTGGTACAGTTATGTGAGGGAAACCAGAAATAGCTGCAGGTGTTGAAAATGAAAATCCAGTATCATAATCTCCGTTTATCAAATCGATGCAGCCTGCAAGCCCATTGGTTACACCACACAATGCATCGAGGTTATCTTTGCTCATTAAGTCAGCAATTATTTTTCTCGAAGAGAGTGTTTTAGCCAGAGCATCAGTGTATTCTTTGCTATTAAGATCGCCCTTTTTTTGGCTGTTAATTAATGTTTCTTGTTTAAAATAAGGCATTGCATTTTTTTCATTCAACGAGTCAAACGCAATAACATCTTCTAAAGATTTCATTTTGCCATTTGCTGATTTTAGGTATCTATTCAACCCATCCTTAAATTCATATAGAAGCACCTCAAATTCTGCATTGCCAATTACATCTAAACTTTTAATTAAATCTACCTCAACAATTGTTGCCCCTAAATTTGTAAGTTGTTGAATGGCTTCTTTGTAAACAGCAACAACGCCTTCGTGCCCTCTAAGTTGTGATTTTTCTACCCCAATTTTTTTACCTTTTAATCCAGACTTATCTAAAAAGGCAGTATAATCTTTATAGCTTTTTCCTTCACTTTTTTTGGTTACTTCATCCGCATTGTCTACTCCCGTCAAGGCGCCTAATAGTATTGCTGCATCTCTTACCGTTCTTGCCATTGGGCCTGCAGTATCTTGTGTTGCAGATATTGGAATAATGCCAGATCTACTCCACAATCCTACAGTTGGTTTTATTCCAACCAATCCATTTATTGAAGCAGGCGAAACGATGGAGCCATCGGTTTCAGTACCGATAGCAATTGCACAAAGGTTTGCAGCAGTTGCTGCACCTGAGCCTGCACTTGAGCCCGATGGATTGCGGTCTAATATATATGGACATCTTGTTTGTCCGCCACGGCTACTCCAACCACTTGTCGATCTGCTTGAACGAAAATTTGCCCATTCACTTAAATTTGTTTTTCCGATTAGTACGGCACCAGCTTCTCTTAATTTAGTAACAATAAATGCATCTTTGATTGCAATATTTCCTTTCATGGCTGAAGAACCAGCAGTGGTCATCATCTTATCCCCAGAGTTTATATTATCTTTTATAAGTATTGGTATGCCATGAAGTGGACCTCTTATTTTTCCTGATTTTCTTTCTTTATCTAAAGATTCAGCAATCACCAAGGCATCAGGATTTACTTCAATAACTGAATTGATTTTTGGCCCGTTGGCATCAATATCCTTGATGCGTTTTAAATACATTTTTGTTAATGACAAAGCGGTTTGCGAACCTGCAATCATTTTTTGCTGTAAATCTGTAATGGTAATTTCATTCAAGTCAAAATCAATTAAGCTTATATGAGTTTCTTCAGCATTTGCTTCATTAAAAATTCCTAACGATGCTGTTATTGCTAAGCTCGCTTTAGAGGTGTTTCTTAAAAAATTTCTTCTGTTCATGAATTCTTTTTTGGTTGATGATTTATAATAATGATTGGCACTTCTCAACATCAAATTAGTCTTATTTTTTGTATTAATGTTTAAACATAATTTTTTAAAACGAAATATTTTTTTGCAACAAAAAAGTGACCACAATAGTGCCACTCATTTATAAATCTTATCCTAAATTTATTTTACTCCACCGTAACACTCTTAGCCAGATTCCTCGGCTTATCAACATCAACATCTTTTGCAACACCAATAAAGTACGATAATAACTGTAACGGAATAACACTAATAATCGGCGCTATCAGTTCATCAGCAGGAGGTATAAAAATAACATCGTCACTAATGGTAGGGCTAATTTCATCGCCTTCGGTTATGATAGAAATAATTTGTCCTTTACGGGCTTTTATTTCCTGCATGTTGCTCACAATCTTTTCGTGGTACGAATCTTTTGTTGCAATAAATACCACAGGTAAATTTTCATCAACCAATGCAATAGGGCCGTGTTTCATTTCTGCTGCAGGGTAACCTTCTGCATGTATGTAAGAAATTTCTTTTAATTTAAGCGCACCTTCTAAAGCGATTGGAAAATTATATCCACGTCCTAAAAATAAAAAATCACGGGCATGTTTGTATTTTAATGCAATTTCTTTTATGTGTTCTGCATTTTTTAAAATGGCATCAACTTTTTCTGGCACATCAGCCAGTTCTATCAGTAATTGCAGGTAACGTTCGTGGGTGATTGTTCCTTTTTGTCTAGCAATTCTTAATGCCATCATCATCAAAACTGCAAGTTGTCCGGTAAAGGCTTTTGTTGATGCTACGCCTATTTCGTGCCCTGCATGTGTGTATGCGCCTGCATGAGAAATTCGTGCAATAGATGAACCCACCGCATTCACCACACCAAAAATAAACGCACCATTTTCTTTCGCTTTTTCTAATGCCACAAGCGTATCTGCTGTTTCACCACTTTGCGAAATTGCGATGATAACATCACCTTTATTTACAATCGGGTTGCGGTACCTAAACTCCGATGCGTACTCAACTTCCACAGGTATTCTGCACAACTCTTCAATAATATATTCTGCCACCAAACCCGCATGCCAACTCGTTCCGCAAGCAACGATCATTATACGATCTGCATTTTTAATTTGCTCAATATTGTCATCAATCCCCGCCATTGTTATGGTTCCGGCCGCTGCATTTAAACGCCCACGCAAACAATCCTGTATGGTACTCGGTTGCTCATAAATTTCCTTCAACATAAAATGGTCGTAGCCACCTTTTTCAATAGCTGCCAGTTCCATATCAAGCTTTGTAATAAAAGGCGTTACTTTTTCATTGCCCAGGTTTTTAAGTATCAATTCATCTGGACGCACAATTGCCAACTCGTAATCGTTTACATACACCACTTCTTTTGTGTACTCAATAATTGGCGATGCATCGCTTGCCAAAAAATGTTCTCCTTTACCAATGCCAATTACCAGCGGACTTCCTTTGCGGGCCGCAATAATTGTTTCAGGGTCTTTTTCATCCAGCAATAAAATACAATATGCACCGGTAATTCTTTTTAGCGCAATACGCACAGCTTCTTCCAGCGTGCTGTTATTGTTTATCTGAATATCTTCTATAAAATTTAATAAAACTTCGGTATCGGTATCACTTGTAAAAATGTAGCCTTTGCTTATCAATTCTTTTTTTAGCGGCGCATAATTTTCAATGATACCGTTGTGTATCATACTTAGCCTTCCGCTTGCAGATGTGTGTGGGTGAGAGTTTCTATCGCTTGGTTCACCATGTGTAGCCCAGCGTGTATGCCCAATACCAATATTTGCATGTAAGTTTTTACCAACCAGGCTTTCTTCCAGCTCAGCCACTTTACCTTTCTTTTTATATACATCCAGTTTACCATCGTGCAGTAATGCAACGCCACTGCTGTCGTAGCCTCTGTATTCAAGTCTTTTAAGTCCTTTTAAAATAATCGGGTATGCTTCTTTTTTACCTGTGTATCCTACAATTCCGCACATAAATTTATGGTTGAGTTATTTGTTGTTTTTATAACGTGCAATATTATCGAAAATTGGGGGTTGAACCTATTTTATGCATTAATAAGAATGTTAAGGATTTTTTTTACAATTAGGTGAGAATGCAGGAACGTTGGGGCTGTTGGCAGCAGGAACTTTATTGG
>JBBRPX010000285.1:0-4090 GCA_038227505.1 Chitinophagales bacterium | reverse complement strand
GGAAAAACCTATTATTTTAATTACGAACGATGATGACATCACATCACCAGGCATTCGTGCATTGGTTGAAGCTGTAAAAGACTTCGGTCGTGTTGTTGTTGTGGCGCCAGATAAGCCACAAAGTGGAATGGGACATGCAATAACCATTGGATTTCCTTTGCGCATGCGTAAGTTGGATATGTTTGATGGCATTGAAAGCTGGACTACAAGTGGTACACCTGTCGATTGTGTTAAACTAGCTGTTGATAAAATTCTTCATCGCAAGCCCGATATTTGTTTAAGCGGTATTAACCATGGTGCAAACCACTCAATAAATGTATTATACAGCGGCACCATGTCTGCTGCAATGGAAGCGAGTATTGAAGGCATCCCCAGCATAGGTTTTTCAATGATGGATTATAGTTACGAAGCCGATCTTTCGGCTGCGAAACAAGTAGTTGCCAAGATTGTGCAGGGCGTTATGAAAAAGAAAATTGATAAGCATTTACTTCTAAATGTAAACATACCGGCAGGCGATAAAATTAAAGGTATCAAAATATGTAAACAGGCGTATGCAAAATATGAAGAAGAATTTGCAGAACGCATGGATCCTCACAAGAAAAAATATTACTGGCTTACAGGTGAATTTAAAAACTTTGACAAATCAAAAGATACAGATGTATGGGCATTAAATAACAATTATGTCAGTGTTGTACCAGTACAATTTGATCTTACAAATTATAAGCTAAAAGCATTACTAGAAAAAAGTAAACTCTTCTAAATGTTTAAAAAAGATAATTTTATCTATGGCTGTATTTTAGGATTGTTTGCCCCCATTGTGGGTTTGTTACTTTTAAAGTATTACAAATTTGGAATGCTAAGCTTAAAGGAAGTGCTGCAGTTTATTTATACACAACCTGGGCATGGAATATTAACTGCAGGGCTAAGCGTTTCGTTAATGATGAATGCATTCTTTTTTACAATGTATGTAAATGCAAGAAGAGATGAAACAGGAAAAGGTTTGTTTGTAACAACTGTTTTGTATGGGGTTGCAATCTTACTTATTAAATACCTGAGTTAAATATCCAAACTATTTTTTTATTTGTACTCGTATTCAATGCTTCCCATCAATTTACGCTCATCAGTAAAACAACGTTCTTTTATTCTTAAACCATTTTCGTAACTGTATTTCCACACATAATAACTTTTACTTCCCTCTTCCACAGCTGTCATCTGCGTAATTAAACCCGCATTATTGTATTCAAAAATATAATCTGGCTTTGCGTTTTTACTATATTCATTTTCTTGAACAATATCTGTAAGCCTGTTCTTAGCATCGTAATAATAATAAAACTTTGTGCCGTTTTTAGTATCTTTTTCTATTGCAACATTTCCATTATCATCCAAGGCGAATAAAATATCTGTACTATCTCTGCCATTTTTAACCCTTGTAATTTTTAACGGTTTTTTATTTTCATATTTGTAGAAGTGCTCCTCCTTTATTTCATTGCCAAAATCTTCGTCTGTAGAACGCACCGTAGATACTATGTTACTTATAAGGTTATCTAAATTATAACTATAAGTAATTTGGGTAACTGACAACAAAGAACTGTCATAAGTATTTATTAGTCTTCCATCTTTATCAAAAGTTGAAGTAAAAAGCGAGGCTGCAGATATGTCTGCTCTTGTATAGAGATCAGCCTTAGTATAATCTTTGTTAATTTTTTTTTCACAGAAAAACCCATTGCTTTCTGAACCATTATCCTCAAAACTTTTTAAAACAATCTTTTTAATTTTATTTTCTCTGTACGCTTTCATATCAGCTACAACCTGGGCATTGCTTACTAAATCTTTATAATAATATTGAGCTTGTATATTTTTAAAACCTGCCAACAATAAAAATCCTGAAAGTATTATCTTAATCATCAATTTTGTATTTGTATATGCGTAAAAATACAATGCTTTCACTTGTTTGTTCACAACATCAAGATAAAGTTTATTATTTTTAACAAAATTAACTCGTGAGCCATTTAAAGGAAAGAAAAGAAAAAAGTTGCCTTAACTGTAACGCTGTTGTTTATGGTAAATTCTGCTCAGTTTGTGGGCAGGAGAATCTTGAACCTCAGGAATCACTTTGGCATTTGATTGTTCATTTCTTTAATGATATTACTCATTTTGACGGTAAATTTTTTAGTTCTGTAAAATATGTAATTACCAAGCCTGGGTTTCTTACAGCGGAATATGCAAGAGGTAGAAGAATGTCTTATTTAAATCCCGTAAGGTTTTATGTTTTTACTTCGTTTCTTTTCTTTTTAATTGTATTTACTTTTTTTAAGAAAAATGACTTCGGTAAGTTCGATGATAAAGATCCAATTGCTGTAAGAAAAGATTCCATAAAACTAAATGATGCACTCAAGATCGGCGGACTCGATTCTACAGAAAGAATGGCTATTCATAACAACCAGGCAAAACCAAATTCGCCGTTTTTTGGCATTGGTGATTATAAAGACAGGAACGAATATAATTCTCTTAAAAGATTGGGAAAAACTACTAAAAAGTGGTATAAGAAAATACTGATAAACAAGCAGTTTGATTTAAAGGAAAAGTATGGTAATGACCGCGTAAAATTAACAGCAGCACTACAGCAAGAGATAACAGCCGTTATGCCCCAAATACTTTTTTTATCATTGCCATTTTTCGCTCTGCTTTTACAACTTCTATATATACGCAGAAAAAAATTTTATTATGTTGCCCATGTTATTTTCACCTTGCATTTGTACATTTTTGTCTACATCATCCTTTTATTATCGCTTTTTTCTCAAACAATTTCTACTTTTAAATATTTTAGATGGCTGGAAATACTTGGCCTCATAATTAACTTGAGTCCGATGTATTACTTGTATAGAGCAATGCGCAATTTTTATGAGCAGGGCAGGTGGAAAACTATTATGAAATTAATCATTTTACTTTTCTTCCTCATTTTTTTACTCTGTTTTTTTGTTATTCTTTTATTGGCTTTATCAATATATAAAATGTAAATATGAACGATACTTTTTTGCGGCTCGTAAACATTATGGATGAGCTTAGGGAGCAATGCCCTTGGGATAAAAAGCAAACCATTCAAACACTTCGTCATTTAACCATTGAAGAAACCTACGAACTTGCAGATGCCATAGATATGGATGACTGGGCAGGCATAAGAGAAGAATTGGGAGATTTGCTGTTACACATTGTTTTTTATGCAAGAATTGGAAAAGAAAAAAATGAGTTTCTATTAGATGATGTAATAAATGGCATTTGCGATAAACTCATTTCACGCCATCCACATATTTATGGAGATGGAAAAATGGAAGGACTTAAAAAGGTAAATACCGAAGAAGATGTTAAAGAAAACTGGGAAAAATTAAAATTAAAAGAGGGGAAGAAGTCAATATTACAAGGTGTGCCTAAATCACTTCCGTCAATGGTGAAAGCAATACGTCTTCAAGAAAAATCGAAGACGGTAGGTTTTGAGTGGGAAAACATTGAGCAAGTTTATGAAAAGATTGAAGAAGAAATGATGGAGTTAAAAGAAGCTGTAAAAACTGGTGATCATAATAAGATAGAAGATGAAATGGGAGATGTATTTTTTTCGCTTGTAAATTTTGCAAGGTTTTTGCAGGTAGATGCTGATAGTGCACTTGAGCGGACAAATAAAAAATTTATAAGAAGATTTATGGCTATAGAAGCTGTTGCAGCAGCACAAAATAAAGCATTACAGGATATGAGTCTTACAGAAATGGATGCCATATGGAATGATATCAAGAAAAAAGAAGTTCAATAATTTGCACTTATCCAAAATTAAATTTGAAGATACCTAGGATACCAAATCGTTTTTCAAAAGATAATTCACTTGGTTTGATATTTATCGAATTTATTTGCAGTTTTTGCCAAATGTACAGGCATTGATTTGTTGATTGTGTCGGTTTCCTCTTTTTGCACCTTAAATTAGGTGGTTGACATGGCTTGATTCTGGTAAATGGCGAATTGCGTGGTCCGATTGTACCATCATTATGGAATTGGGAAGTCAGGTCATTGGAGCTATACATTGACTTGTTTATTTATTTAGGTT
>JBBRPX010000284.1:0-4093 GCA_038227505.1 Chitinophagales bacterium | reverse complement strand
TACCAGTTAGTGTATGGTAGCAGTACGCAGGCAGTTGAAAATAGTTGGTATATGAGATTTAGACCCACCACTTACGACCAATTAACCTTATTGGAAGATCAAGACATTGATTTATTTGACTACCCACTCGATTATGAAATAGTTCAAGAAGGAGATTATTATGATGATGGGGTAACAGGTGCAGAAAGTATACCTTGGCTATATGCAGTGGTACCCAATAATTTCGTAACACCTCCTGGAATAACGAGCGAGTTGTTGCAGCGCATACATGTACCTGATGATTACCGAGTAGAAAACAAAGCCTTTCAACTTACTGGTAATAATGTAGACACAGCTGATTGTGCGGGTTCCCCTGCTGCCTTCTCTGCTACTGCGGCTTGCGATTGCAGCACCCGCCAAAGTGCTTTAAGCTGCGGTTGTCGTGTGCAGTGCGGCTTTGATCCATGCATTACACCACCACCACCTGTACCCATTACACGCATACACGCAGGGGGTATTACCGTGCAGGAAGATATATTTCAACCCAGTGTACCTATATGGCAGGCGAGAATGATCGCCAGACGTTTTTTAAAAGTAGCCCGCACTTTTACAGATAACAATGGCAGGTATACTTTTTCGAAAAGTTTTAGAAACAAAGTAAGCATTTTTATTAAATTTAAAAATCAAAACGCTATCATTACAGGCCTGCGTGGTGTTCGGCTGTGGCAAATACTATTTCCTGTAAAAATTAAAATGGGTACTTATAGAGGTGATATTAATAACCTTGCTTACAACGTAACAGGCGATGACGATGTAAGGAGTCGCAGTGCTCGGCACTGGGCTGCGGCTACAATGCACAATAAAGTGCAGGAATATCGGGATTATGCAGGGGCAACAAGGAATAATGAACCCGTCAGATAAATTAAGGGTATTATGTGTGCCTGGCAGTTCAGCTGGGGCAACACCTATGTTTGCCAAACGTTTTATAGCTAACTTACCTGATTTATTTATCAGGCAAGTTATTGTGTCTGCATTAGTGCCTCCAATATTTCAAAGTGTTGCACTTTTGGCAGAAGTACTAGTGAGTCGTGTAGATATGGTTATTGGCTATCAATCTGCAAAAGGTAGTTTTTTCAGGGCAAAGAGCGCAAAACTGTCAGAAACTGCCTACCATGAATTAACCCATGCAGGGCATTATGCTAAAGTGGGTGATGCATGGTATGGTAATTTTGTAAGTGCAGAGATAAACCAGATAATAGCAAACTTTGGAGGACAATATAGTCCTTATGGGCCGGCAACCTCGGCAGATGCACCCATTATAGCTTTGGGCGAAAGCTGGGCTTACCACATGGAACATTTTTTAACCAATGCTAGATACGGTGCACAAAGCCCCTTATTTATAGAGCAGGGTCAGCCATACACAAATAATAATCCGGTAGGTATGCTAAGCAGTAATTATAATTTGTTAGAAGATTTTAGCCCCATAAGAAATAATGATCCTTTTAGATGGATACCACAGGGATTATTTTATGATATGATTGATGACAGGAATGATAGGGCGGCTTCAGGAGGAATTACGCTGTATCCAATCGATCTTGTGTTAGGATATAACAATCAGCAATTTTTCAATGCTCTTGCAAGTGACATATTTTCACTGCCTATTTATAGAGAAAGATTAATTACGCTTAATCCAAATAATCAAACGACGGATATCCGCTCTTTATTTTCTTTTTATGGATGTTAAATAATCTTGATCATGAAAAATATAGTCATCTTATTTTTGGCTCTCCTAGTTTTGAGTGCCAACACTTGCAAAAAGATTGATTGTGCCGGATCTATATACAGTTTTGAAGCAAAAGCAAAAATTTTAAATGCAACTGACAGTATAAATATTGAAGATACAATTTGGTTAGAGATTAATTGCCCAATATCACAATCTGATCTTGCAACAGGGCAGACAATCGAATATAATGGTGCAGCCAACCTGAGTACTGCAATTGGTATTGGAGAACTAATTCCCCCAAACGGTAAGGAGGCTGCTAATGATTTTAATTACTATTTAAAAGTAGGAGCTGCAATTAATAATCCTAACATAAATTCAATTAGAGAGTATGGCTTTATAGAATCGGCTGGTAAGTACGAACTTTTTTTGGGCATCATTCCAAAAAAAACAGGCGTTTTCAATGTTGCCGTTTCTAATGCATCTAATGTTTATCGTAAAACCGATAAATGTACAAAAGCTGGGTATAAAATTTTTTTTAACGATACTCAGCAGCATTTATATTTTATAAAAGAAATATTTGGATTTGACACAGACAGACCAAACATAGTTTACTGCTTTAAAGTAAAGTAAATTCCTTTCTCTCTGGGTTAGTCATACACAAACAATAGTCCGGTGGGAATGCTAAACAGTAATTATAATTTACTAGAAGATCTTACCCCAAGACGAACGGTTAAAGATTCTTTTTAGTAGATTTCACAAGCATTGTATTATGATTAAATTGATCACAGAAACTATAATACAGCCGTAACACCACCAAAAGTTTTATTAAATGACAATGTGGTAGGTTATACGAATCAACAATTCTTTAATGCCTTAGACGCAGACATAAACAGCTTACCTAATTATAGAGTTAGATTATTAAATCAAAATAATAACAATCAGGCAATTGGCGTTAACACAATATTTAATTTTTATGGCTATTAACCACTACAAACTTCTTACGATTTTATTTTTATCAAACGCTTGTCTAATCCAATTCGGTTGTAAAAAATTAAGAATTGATTGTACACAAGTAAAATATGATTTTATATTGCCAGTAAAAGCATTTCCAAACAAAGACTTAATTAATATCGGTGATACAATTTTTTTAGAAATAAATGAAAACGTATCCTTCATTGACAGCAAAAGTGGTCAGACTATAAACTTTAATGGAGCTGAAAATCTTGGCAGTGCTCTTGGCTTTCAAAAGTATGATTCAGTCTCAAAGAATTGGTCGGATGCTGTAAGCTTATTTTCATTCTACTTAATAAAAGGTGTAGAATTAAAAGTTACATCATTAGATATACAATATAGATTCATAGAGGAAAATGGTGCGTATGTTTTTAAACTTGCAGTGATCCCCAAACAAAAAGGGTTACAACGTTTAGTTTTTAGCAATTCAAACAATACCTATCAAAAGACAGATAAATGCACCAAAGCAAATTTTACAATTAATTTTAAAGAAACAAATCACAATAGGCACCTTGTAGGTTATGCAGGCCCTGATGTTCCTGGAGGAGACTTGAATTTTTATGTAAAGTAAAATCACAATAATTTTAGTTTTAATGCCAACATTTTATATCCAGTTGATTTAGTAATTGCTTAATTTAACGCAACGTCTTCGTTGGGAGACGTTGCTGCGAAGTAAATTTAACGCAACGTCCCCTTTTGGGAGACGTTGTGGCGAAGTAAGACGTTACTGTGGAATTGCAATCACTGTCATCATTCCAAGGGATGAACTTTTCTCCATCCATTTTTTTGGTGCAAACTGTACCATTCCAAGCACAAAGCCCCAAAATTTATTCTCCATATTTTTATCCCACTCAATTCCTTTTTGTTCCATCTCGCTCATCCAGTAAAGCAAATAAGGGTTCATGGTTCCGTAAGTAAATAGTTTAGAAACTTTCCAACCACTTTTTTGAAGCAGTAGCACTAAGTTATCCGGGGAAAACAATGAAATATGACGAGGTGTATGCCAACCTGCCCAGTTCTTACCATATTTTCTCCTGCTGGCTGAATCGAAATTGGGAGTTTCAATGATGAGTGTAGTAGATGGTCTCGCAATGGATTTTAGATAACTTAGGTTTTCGAGCGGAGTGTAATCATGCTCCAGGTAATGCCACATGGTAATTACATCAGGCTGTAGGTTGCTTGGCAGATCTTTAATTTCTGCTACTTTTAAATCCAACCCTTCAAAATGAGCGGATTGATCTTTCCACCCCTCTTTACTAAAGTCAATACCCATGGTCTGGCAATTTAACGCTTGCCGGCACTCCTTTAAAAAGCTTGGCTTGCCACAGCCAATATCCAGAATCAAAGATTTCGATGATATGATGTGAGCATCTTTTACCC
>JBBRPX010000283.1:0-4136 GCA_038227505.1 Chitinophagales bacterium | reverse complement strand
GTCCCATTTCTTTTTCTTTATAATACGTCCCATCATTTTTTCACTTTCGCCCAATGCGTACGCTTCTGCATTATCAAAAAAATTGATGCCACTATCGTATGCAAGCCCCATTAATTCATCAGCAGTTTTATCGTTTATTTGCCTGCTAAAACTTACCCAACTGCCAAAAGACAAAACGCTTAGTTGGAGACCTGAACGGCCAAGACGGCGGTATTCCATAATAAATTTTTAAAAAGTAATTTGTAAAATATATTGATATGCTTATTTAATAAACTGTAAGTTATTTATTTCTATGGAGCTTTTTTTAAAATGCATTATTGGTACTGAAATAGGCTCTATTTGGGGAAACCGCTTCCTTCGGTAGTGTTTATACCCCTTGGGTGTAACATTTTGTAATTTTTAAATCCCTGATCTGCCTCCATACCGGTGCCGTTCATATAATCACCATTTTTTTGGCGAATTCGTACTTTCTTATTTGTATAAAATTCAACACCACTGTGGTTTCTGTCCCAATACAAATCATCACAATAAATCGTATCGCCCTTTAGCAGATTAATAATTTTTACGCTGTCCCGTAAATAAATAAGGCTTTCGCCATCTTTATACTTACCGTACAATGCAGTGAGTTTACTTTCTTTTACCTGGTCTGCATTGTAAAACTCTGCATACAGGGTTTTAGGAAATTCATAATAAGTTGTAGAATCTTCAACATGCAACATTAGTGGAGCAGTAAGAATGGCTTTTGCTTTGCCGCCAACAGTATAATTTATTTTTATAAACGTTGCTTCTTCAGTACTGCCGGTCTTTTTATTTAGATTGTTAACCACATTCACATCATTCTCGCAGGAACATAAAAAAAAACAGCCTGTAAAAACGGCTGCTAAAATATTTTTATGTGTTTTATATTTCTTCATTAATAAAAATGTGCAAAAAATTAATTGTACTTACTCTTTTGAAACCAGCTTGCGCTCATAGAAATACCAAAATTAAACCTAACAAGTCCCTCTCTTAAACTTTGGTTTTGTTTGTTGCCATGCTGTCCAAATTCCAACCCTGTATTTAAGGTAACAAATTCTCCTACACGCAATCTTTGAAAAGAAGTTAAGGGCAAACTTGCACCTAGCGTAACCCCGTAATCGGGCCTGTTGGCATTGTTTAACTTTACATAATCGTTTCCAAAATACAAACCTCCACGGTATTTAACAAACTTCCAGTATTTTGAAGATAATGTGTTGGGGTCAGCAGGAAAATATTGTGCACCAATATGAAAAGTTGTATTATTTTGAACTGCATCTTTTGCACCAAAATAACGGTATTTTGACCACTGGGCATAATCCACATCGGCTCCAAAAATCCAGTGTTTTGTGGTATAAGTAAAACCGGCTGTATAAGTTGCCGGTAAGGTAATTGTTCCTGTTTGGTCTACTGAACTCGTGATAGTATCTATAGCAACAGTGCCTCCGTTACTGTTATAAACAAATGTTTCGTTTATGTTGTCTCTTTTGGCTTTTAAGTTTTGCTGAAGATTGCTTGAAACACCAAGGCGCAAAACATTTTTATTTGGTAAGCGAATGCCGTATTGTAAACCTAGCGTTAGAAAGAAACCCCCAAATCTTGAATCTGCCTGAGTGTTAGATTGCTTATAACGAATTGAATCATTCATTAAAGCAAGTTTTGTACTATTCTGCCTGTTGCCAAAAGCATAGCCGGTGCTTGCACCGAAACTAAAATTTTTAATTTTTATACCTGTACTAAAATTTGCCTGGCTTATGCCACCCGTACCTTCGTAAAGCGTAGAAGCACTATCAATGCCCACAAGATATTTATCAGCAAATATTTTATAGTTAATACGTGTAACCGGGCGAAGCCCCAAAGCAATATTTATATGATTTCCTTTTGCCAACATTTTTTTTGGGGTGATGGGAAAACCAAGTTGCAGGTAAGAAATAAGGGTGTTGGTAGCTGTGTATTTTTGCGGAGAGTTGTTGTTTTTTAAGGTGCGTACATCAACCTCGCCACCTATATCAAAAAGGGTAGTATTTAAACTGCCTAACGATGCTGGGTTAGATAAGTTAATAGAAGATGAAGGAAAATTTAAAACGCCGTTTAAAACATTGTATGGAATAAAACCTACAGAATCAATAAAACCTGCGGTAATACCGCCCATGCCTCGGCTTACAATATTTTGGGCGGGTACAATATCGCCCATTCCATAACGGGAGTAAGGTGAATTTTCTTGGGCTGATGCAAAAGTGTAAATAAAACTTACAGAAATGAGTAAAGCAATTTTTTTAATGATCACAGTTGTTGAGTTGGCTAAGTGCATACAGTCCTTTAAATAAAAAATTATGGTCGGCAAATATCCGGGTTTTAAGCTGCCCGGCAAAATACGAAGAATTGCCACCGGTTAAAACCACGTTAAAGTTGCTGTACTTTTCCTCATATTTCTTTATAATACCTTCTATTTCAGCAGCCATTCCATTAAGAACACCGCTTTGCAAATTTGTTCTTGTGTCATAACCAATTAACGGAAAATTCCATGTTTCTTTTTCCAACGGCAGCAAAGCTGTAAAATCGTGCATTGCCTTAAAACGCATATCCATCCCCGGCGAAATGCCACCTCCTAAAAACTGATGATGCTGGTTTACAAAATTGTATGTTATGCAACTGCCCAACCCAATGATCAGGTTATTTTTTGTAGGATAAAAATGTACAGCCGCAGCTACCAGTGCTAGTCTGTCAGCACCAATTGTTTCGGGCTTGCCAACAGGGGTTGTAAAATTTATTTTAGTTGAGGCAGATAATTTATGAAAAATACTTTGCGACGCAAGAATATTTTCTATTGTTGGATTGTGTTTTATTACAGAAGATAAAATGCTGTGATCAGGTTTGTATTTTTTCAGAATAACCTCGATCGTTTTGTTTTCATCGTTTTCCAGATAAAAAATTTCGCTCATAACATCATCAGTAAAAAAGACTGCTTTTTTTCTCGTATTTCCAAAATCAAAACAAAGAGTGGTCATGGTGAATAATGAATGGTGAAATGTGAATGGTGAAATGTGAAATGCCAGTTTTGCATCGTCCGTGGTCCATCGTCTATGGTCCGTTGTCCGCCCTCAAAATCCAAACCCTTCCAGATTTTTAAAATGCCCGTTCAACATAATTTTATCTTTCAGTTTGTTCATCTGCGTCATTACTTCCAGCACCTTCGCCAAATGCCTTTTTATATATTCCTGTCGGTGAAGTTCATGTTCGTACTGCAGCATCTGGTACTCATCTTCCAAAGCCATACCTGCGTGATGGGCTACATCAAAACTAATCAACTCTGCATCGGCTTTTTTAAATTGTTTGGTAACATTTAGCAGCACGTGTAAGGCTCTTATGCTTTCTAAAATCTGTGTCATAATTGGTAAGCTGCCAATAAACTTTGTTGCAGGGTAAGTTACAATGGCGCCACGGTAAAGCTTTTCAGGCAAAACTTCTATTTTTTCAAGAATTTTAAACACAAGCGTTCCCCGTGTTTTTACATCCATTTCGCCATTTTCGTACACGGTAGATATTTCAATTATTTCTACCAGCGTACCATATTCACTTACTTCATTGTTAATGACAGCAGGGATACCGAAAGGTTTTTTATTGGCATAACAATCGTTTACAAGTTGCTTATAGCGTGGTTCAAAAATGTGCAGGTTCAATTCTTCATCAGGAAAAACGACCAATGCAAGCGGAAATAAGGGGATGAAATTCGTCATAGCTTTAAAGAACAAAGTTAATACAATCATTTACACAGCAAATTGAAAACCAGCTGATTATTTTTGAACCGCCATTTTAAAAATCTTATTTTGCGGAGCAATAATAATGACAATGAAGATACCTGCAAATATATTACTAAGCCGCAATGATGGAATTGGCGACATGGTATTAATGTTGCCGATGGCAGGTGTAATAAAAGAACATTTCCCTGAAATTAAAATAGCCGTACTCGGAAAAAAATACACAAAAGCATTGGTTGATGCCTGTATTTTTGTAGATGAATTTATTGACGAAGAAGATTTTTTTTTAAAAGAAATATTAATAGACGGCTTAAAGCCAGAGGCAATTATACACGTAAGGACAAATAAAAAAGTAGCACGGCG
>JBBRPX010000282.1:0-4142 GCA_038227505.1 Chitinophagales bacterium | reverse complement strand
TTGGCAGATAAACGATGGATATTTAAATCCATCAATACCGGCTTTTTTTTATTTTTAAACGAAATGGAATAAAATAAAAAGGAATTGCTTCTTTTACAAAGCAACTCCTTCAGTGGTAGAAAACTATTTTTAAATACCTTTTTATTTTATAAAATTTGCACTACAAACATCTTTGCCATGTACGAGTCTGTAGGTATAAATACCTGAAGGTAAGGAGCCGATATTAATACTCATCACATTCGTTCCAACAAAACCTTGCTGTTGTTTTTGTGCTACCAGCATATTCATGTTATTATAAATGTATGCATATAAAATCTGCGGCTGTGCAAGCGTAATATTTGCATTTGCATAATTGTTTGCAGGGTTAGGATACACCTGTAAAGTACAACTGGTAGTAAAAGGCATTGCCTGTGCAACATGAATTGTTTTGCAAAATTCTTTTACACATCCACCCGCAAATATTCCTCTCAAACAAACCCTGTAATAACCCGAATCTAAAAAAACATAAGTTGGATTATTTGAGTGAATTGTACTTGTGCCTGTTGAGGCGGTTGTAGGAATTTTTGTAATGGTCCACACTTGATCTGAGGTGTTAGCGTTTGCCATAAAAGTTATTCTGTTGGGTACAAGAGGATCTCTTACATCGTTAAAATTTAATAAAACGTTATTACAATAATTGTTAGATGAGATAGGGATAGAAGTACAAGTTGTTGTTGCGCAACTTCCATTTCTGTAAGCCGTAAGGCAAACAGTATAATTTCCTGCATTGGCAAATTGGTGTGTCGCGGTGGTGGTTTGTGCGCCAGTGCCGTCACCAAAAGTCCAAGTATACTGCACGTTAGTTGCGGGATAAGCAGGAGTAAATGTTACGATATTACTATTGGTAAATGACCTTGTAAAGCTATACAATGAAATTTGAGAACAACTCGGAATGGGTTCTACAACCCTTACTGTATCGCATTTATATCTAACACAATTGCTTGATTGTATTTTTAAACATACAAAATAAATACCAGCCTGACTATAATTATGCACCGGGTTCCACATAGTAGAAGTGGTGCCGTCTCCAAAATTCCAGCTTGCAGTTGTATTGATTTCAGGAGAAAAAGTTGGATTTCTAAAACTTATTTCTTTGTGGTTAAAAATGCTTGCAGACCAGTTAAAAGTAGGGGTAATATTACAAAGGGAAGAAACAGTAATTGTGTAGCATTTTTCTGCAACGCAAATACTCGATGTACCACCTGTATTTCTTTTTATAATCCTTAAGCATACATCATAAATACCAGGATGAGCATAAGCATGATTAGCATTTATCTGGCTTGATGATGTGCCGTCTCCAAATGTCCAACGAATAGAATCTGTACTTACCAAATTCGTACTTGTATTGTTGAAATGGTAAGTATATGGAACAGTATTAAGACTATCTCTAAAGGAAGTAAAATTAGCTATTAAGTTACAAGTAGGTTCAGGAGGATTTATAACAATATTTTTGCAATAAATGCTTACACAAGGAGCTAAGCCAGCATTGGAACTGATTCGTTTTACTTTCAAACAAACGTTATAAGTACCTGGACTTGTGTAGATATGATTAGGGTTTGATAGCATAGAAGTTGTGCCATCACCAAATGTCCACGATATAGAATCTGTAGCAACTACATCAACAGATTGATTTGTAAATTGAATGGTTGATGGAGTTGAAGCTGAAACAGAACTGTTGGAAAAATATGCTTTAATGTTACAATTAAACCTAACCGTATCTAGTTTGCAATATTCGCTTATACATGGAGTGGTGGATCCGACAAGTTGTTTTTTTATCCTTAAACAAACATTGTAAACTCCTGCATTTGCAAAAGTATGTTCGGGGTTAACATCATAAGAAAAAGTACCATCACCAAATGTCCAACGAATAGAATCGCCCATGGTAAAACCATAAGATGCATTTAAATACGAATGAATAAGTGGGCTACTTGTATGCTGCGTAGAATAATAATTTGCTTTTAAATTGCAAGTTTCCTGTGCAATTACTATGGTATGTAAAACAGTATCAGTACAATAAGCTGTATTTGTATTTGAATAGGGTTTTACAATATGTTTTACAACAAAACTACCATTGATACTATAAGTGTGTGTAGGTGAGGTAGCTGATGAATTAGGAGCCCCATCTCCAAAAATCCAAGTGTGCTGTAACCCGGTATACAGAAAGGTATCAGTGGAATTAAACTTTACAGTTGTTGTATTTAAAAACTGACTTGAAAAAGAAGCATTGCAATTTAATTGTGCTTTTAACTGGTACGAAACGATGGTAAATACCAACAAGAGTAGTACAAATATTTTTTTCATAAAAAGGTTATTTAGGTTTGGTAATATAGATACGCACTTTGCAATTACCGCTGCCTCAAATAAAATTTATATTAATTATTTGCCCTAACTGCTTGTATAAATTTTTCTATTGCCAGCCTGCCTGTTCTGCCGCTGCCTGTAAAACCGTTAATGTGTATAGAGAATAGGAGTAGCTTATTTTTTTTAGAAATAAGGTAACCGCTTATCGAAACGTTGTTGCTCATGCTCCCAGTTTTTGCATATATAAAACCTGCATCTTTTAAATAATATCCGGTAAGTGAGCCTTGACCGCCTGTTGTGAGCATGCGCTTTAATCTTTCTAACCCAAATTCTTTTTGCAATTTATCTAACAGAAAAATAAAATCTTTTGGCGTAAATAAATTGTAACGGCTAAGTCCGCTACCATCTACCCAACGTGGCTTTTGTGGAAGGTCTTTCAAATCAGTTTTTAAAAGGCTATCAATCAAATCTGTTTCATTCATATAACCCAGCAACTTATTACTCACCATCATTAAGGTTTGCTCTGCAAAAAAATTATCGCTGTTGAACATCATTGGTTTAAAAAGCGAATCAACTGGGCAAGAATAAACAGTGTTTATCTTCTTATTAATATTTAGTTCTGGTAATGGTAAAACGGTAATTTTTTTATGAAGACTATCTGACAATAATCTTGCAGCCAAAGAATCGGAAGTAACAAATGGAGTGATAATAATTTCACTCGTTTTTTTATCTGTCAATATTTTAAAAGAATTGCTAAAAAAAGCTCTTTCTACATTTATAGCTTTATCCTTTTGTTGAAGTTCTGTTGTTACAATAAAAGGTGAAAGATTTTTTGGTATAGAGCTTACGAAATTCTTTTTTATATCAAAAGTTATACAGTTTCCATATACAGGAAAAGCAGAGCGTTCGGCCATATAATAATCTGGATAATCATTCCAGGCCCAGCCATTACCATACATGGTACTTTTAAAAATATTGCCACCTAAATAAATATTTTTTTTGCTAGATCTTAAAAAATCTATTACCGGGTGGTTAGAAAAATCTGGATGCAATAAAGTGGGGTCTCCAGTTGGTATCAATAAAATGGAAGTATCCGTTTCTATATATTTTACGCCCAACAAACTATCGCCTAAATATTTTAAACCAGCGTACAAGGAAAACAATTTTACATTACTGCTCGGCGTAAAATTTTTCTCGGCATTGTAGTTGTATAAATATTTTCCTGTGGCGGGTTCGTAAATGCTGATACCAACATGCCCCGTTATTATTGCACTGTCGTCAGTAAAAGCACTTACTTGTTTTTGGGTTACTTGACCCGTAGTTGAACAGGAGCAGAACAAGAGCAAAAAAGAGAAAAATTCAGTGCTAATTTTTTTCATTGTTTAGGAAGGGAAATAAGGAATGATAAATGTGCTACCAGTAAATAAAATTATTGTTGAATTTTGCTCTAATCTTTTGTCTTTCACCTCAACCCTTTTGCCTACTAATTCCTTTCCTGCACCCTCAACCATCTTTCAGGAAATTCATTTTTACCTGCGGTTAAATAATCTTTGTGGCTGCAGGCAATAAATTTTCCATTAGGCAATTGCATCCACCACCTGTTTGTTCTTTTACTTTGCAAAAACAAAGTATCTACTTCTGCAAAAACAATATGGTATTCATTAAAATTTTGTCTGTCTTCCAGTGCAGCTTCCTGCGCCATTTTGTGCCTACCATCAATAAAATACCAAAGTGTTTGTGCTAATTGTTTAGCCGTTATTTCGTCTACATCATCTTTGGATTGTAACCGTACATACCAAAAC
>JBBRPX010000281.1:0-4142 GCA_038227505.1 Chitinophagales bacterium | reverse complement strand
TAAACCGCTTAGGTTTTCAATGTATAGTTACAGATGATATTGAGTTGCTAAAAAGTGCTGATAAAGTAATTTTCCCTGGTGTCGGCGAAGCAAGTACTGCCATGAAATACTTAAAAGAAAAAGGATTGGATAAATTAATCCCTGCATTGACGCAACCGGTTTTAGGCATTTGTTTGGGGCAACAATTAATGTGTAATTTTTCTGAGGAAAACGATACGGAATGCCTTGGTATTTTTAATACGACGGTAAAGAAATTTCCGCCAATCGAATTGGTTCCTCACATGGGTTGGAACAATGTAGAGGTTTTGCAGAGCAGTTTAATGAAAGGCATCATTACTGATGATAATTTTTATTTTGTACACAGTTACTATGCAGAGCCATGCGAAAGCACAACCGCTATTTGCAATTATATTTTGCCTTTTAGTGCGGTAATGGAGAAAGATAATTTTTATGCGACACAATTTCATCCTGAAAAATCAGCTGATGCAGGGGAAAAGATTTTAAAGAATTTCTTAGGATTTTAACCGCTGAGACGCAAAGAAGGAATATAAGTAGCACAAAAGAAAATAAAATAAGAATTGAATAATTTATAGAAAACAATACGCTTTAAACTTAGCGTCTTTGCGGTAAAATAAAACAATACAATGAGGATAATTCCGGCGATAGATATAATAAATGGCAAAGCTGTTCGTCTTACTAAAGGTGATTACAGCACAGAAAAAATTTACAATGAAAGTCCATTGGAAGTGGCAAAGCAATTTGAGGCTGCGGGCATTAAATATCTTCACCTGGTAGATTTGGATGGTGCAAAATCGCAGCACATTGTGAACCATAAAGTCTTACAGGAAATTGCAACCAAGACTACGTTACAGATAGATTTTGGCGGTGGCTTAAAATCAAATGAAGATGTAAAGATTGCTTTTGAAAACGGTGCGTCACAAATAACAGGTGGCAGTATTGCAGCAAAAAATCCAGTACTCTTTTTAGAATGGTTAGCAGAATATGGAGTATCAAAAATTATATTGGGAGCAGATTGCCTCAATAGAAAAATTGCCACACAAGGTTGGCAGGAAAGTTCTGAGACTGACGTGATCGATTTCATTGCCGATTATAAAACCAAAGGGATTGAATTTGTAATTTGCACAGACATCAGCAAGGACGGTATGTTGCAGGGTGCATCCAATGAATTGTACAGAGAAATAATCAATAAAGTAAATATAAAATTGATTGCAAGTGGCGGAGTATCTTGCCTAAACGATTTAATAGAATTAAAAGCAATTGGCTGTGAAGCTGCTATAGTTGGCAAAGCTATTTATGAAAACAGGATTACGCTAAACGACTTGAGTAAATTATGCTGAAAAAACGAATTATACCATGCCTTGATATAAAAGATGGCAGAACGGTTAAAGGAATAAATTTCATTGATATAAAAGATGCAGGCGACCCGATTGAACTTGCAAAAAAATATATATTAGAAGGTGCAGATGAATTGGTGTTTTTAGATATTACTGCTACCAACGAAAAAAGAAAAACCCTTGCTGTGTTGGTTGAAAAAATTGCAAAAGAGATAAATATTCCATTTACCGTTGGTGGCGGAATAAATACAGTGGAAGATGCTGCTACGATCATTAAAGCCGGTGCAGATAAAATAAGCATCAACTCCGCAGCAGTCAAAAATCCTTCTTTAATAAAAGAAATTGCAGACCGTTTTGGTAGCCAGGCAGTCGTTGTTGCAGTAGATACAAAATTTGAAAACAACGATTGGTTTGTATATGTAAATGGTGGTAAAGTAGCAACAGGAATAACGACAATTGATTGGGTTAAACGAGCGGAGCAGTTGGGTGCAGGCGAAATATTACTGACGTCTATGAACAACGATGGTACCAAGCAAGGCTTTGCTATTGATATCACGAATGCTATAAGTACATCTATCAATATTCCTGTGATTGCATCGGGTGGCGCAGGTACCACAGAACATTTTAAAGATGTTTTTCAACATACAAAAGCAACAGGCGCATTGGCTGCAAGTATTTTTCATTTTGGCGAAATACCAATCCCTGTTTTAAAACAATATCTTAAAGAGCAAAACATAAACATACGATGAATATTAATTTTAATAAATCAGATGGGCTGGTACCTGTAATTGTTCAGGATGCGGTAAGCATGCAGGTACTTATGCTGGGATACATGAATGAAGAAGCACTTGCTAAAACAAAAGAAGAAGGTAAGGTTGTTTTTTATAGCCGCAGCAAACAGCGCTTGTGGATGAAGGGGGAAACTTCAGGTAACTTTCTTTATGTAAAAGATATTAAAATTGATTGTGACAATGATACGATTCTCATTTTAGCAAATCCTGTGGGACTTGTTTGCCATACCGGAAGTGAAACCTGTTTTGGCGATGTAAGCAGCAAAGGCTTTTTGTACAAATTAGAAGAAACTATTCACAAAAGAATTGATGAAAATGACGAAACCTCTTACACCAATAAATTATTTAAAAGAGGCATAAACAAAGTGGCTCAAAAAGTTGGAGAAGAAGCAGTAGAATTGATTATAGAAGCAAAAGACAACGATGACAATCTTTTCTTGAACGAAGCCGCAGATTTAATGTACCATATGCTCATTTTGCTGAAAGCAAAAAACCTAACACTTTCGCAGGTAGAAAATATTTTGACAGAAAGGTCAAAAAAATAATAATATTTAGCACGCAAGTTTTAAAATTTACGTAGATACTTCTGAAAAAATAAATGATATGATAAGTAGTAAATCCAATCTTAAGGAGCATATTAGCCCTCTAATAGACAACATAGTAAATCACCAATTATATGCGGCAATAGAGGATATTGAAGATATGCGCATTTTTATGCAATATCATGTGTATGCCGTTTGGGATTTTATGTCGTTGCTAAAATCCCTACAAAAAAACCTAACATGTGTAAATGTGCCATGGTTACCTGTTGGCAATGCTGATACTCGGTATTTGATAAATGAAATTGTTACCGGTGAGGAATCCGATGTTGATATAAGCGGCATTAGAAAAAGTCATTTTGAAATGTATTTAGATGCTATGGACCAATGCGGTGCCGATTCATCAGGTATAAAAACATTTATTGTGAGTTTGCAGCAACACGGCGACCTAGAACTTGCATTTAAATCTGCAAAGACACCTGCGGCTGCAAGAGAATTTGTAAATTTTACATTTAATATCATTAACAGCAACAAAACACATTTGCAATCGGCTATATTTACTTATGGCAGAGAAGATCTAATTCCTGGCATGTTTGTTTCTATCTTAAATGATATCGATAGAAACTTTCCTGACAGTGTCAGTATTTTTAAATATTACATTGAAAGGCATATTGAGGTAGATGGAGACCATCACAGTAATTTGGCTATAGAAATGACAAATAATTTGTGTGGCAATGATGAAGATAAATGGGAAGAAGCTGAAGAAAGTATCAAAGAATCTCTTAACAAACGAATTGGTTTGTGGGATGGGGTTTACAATGAAATCGTGAGTACTAAAAAATTACAATATTGAAGAGTTTAATTATTTTATCGTTTTTTATAGCAGGATCGATTGCCACGAAAGCTGCGCCTCCGCCAGTTACCTATAAATACGTAGTAAAATTTAACAGCGAGTGCTGTGGAGTACCTGATGCAGCACCATTACTTAAAAGTATAGCATCATTTAAAAAGAAAAATAAAATTAAAAAAATCTCGTATTATTTGATAAGCCCAATGGGGCGGGAAGGTGAATATTACATGGCTTTTAATCTAAGTGAATTATGTAAAAAGCAGAGAAGTCGTTTCATAAAAGAAATAGACGCTACAGTCATCAACATGAAAGATAAAGGGAGTTGTACAACGGAACAGAATTTGACAATTGATAAAAATAGCCTCTCCTCACGAACCACCATCATAAAAAAAGAAATATAAAAAAGCCCCGCACTTGCAGGGTTTTTTTACTAATAAGATAAATTATTATTTAAAAATCTTGGTGAAGAACATTTTCATTTCATTGAAAGAAGCAGTATCAGCTGCAGCATTGTAACGAATCGGCATGCCGTATTTTTTTGCCTTTTCATCAGCCGTTGGGTTTGTAAATGCATGTGTAGCATTTTCGTAAGTTTTGAAAGTATAGG
>JBBRPX010000280.1:0-4142 GCA_038227505.1 Chitinophagales bacterium | reverse complement strand
TAGACGATCACTCAAAAGATTTCACAGCCAGCATTGTAAAAAGCTATGCAGCGCAAAATGTAAAACTCATTTCTTTAAAAGCCTTAGTAACAGAACAAATAAACAGTTATAAAAAGAAAGCAATTGAAATAGCGGTGGCTCAAGCAAGTGGCACATCAATAATCACAACAGATGCAGATTGTATCGTTCACCCAAAATGGTTACACACAATAGCTGCATTTTACGAAGAAAAGAAACCTGCTTTTATAGCAGCACCGGTTGCTATTGATTGTGGTTGGAGCTTTATCCAAATATTTCAAAGCCTCGACTTTATGACGCTGCAGGGAATAACTGCCGCAGTGGTCAGTAAAAAACAAATGACGATGTGCAATGGTGCAAACATGGCTTATGAGCGTGCAGCTTTTTATGAAGTAGGTGGCTTTGCAGGTATTGATAATATTGCCAGCGGCGATGATATGTTGCTTATGCATAAAATATATGAACGTTACCCCGAGCGTGTATTGTTTTTAAAATCGAAAGACGCCATTGTAAAAACCGCTCCTGTTAATACCATAAAACAGTTTTTTAACCAACGCATTCGCTGGGCAAGCAAAGCAGATAAATATGATGATAAAAGAATACTTCCAGTGCTTGTATTGGTGTATTTTTTTAATGTGGTTATGTTGGTATTTCCCATTATTGGTATTTTTAATAATGTTCAATATTCAATGTCCAATGTTCAATGTTCAATGTTGGGGGTATGGTTATGGATGCTTCTTCTTAAAATTGGGGTAGAATTATTTTTCTTATTCCCTGTTGCTACATTTTTTAATAAGAAAAGTATGTTGTTGTTCTTCCCGCTCATGCAGCCCTTTCATATCTGCTACACAATTATTGCAGGTTGGCTCGGCAAGTTTGGTAAATACACTTGGAAGGAAAGGAATGTAAAATAGTTTATACTCAAAACTTTTTGGAGCAATCAATAATTAATTAGACTCAACTTTGTGAATATTCTGAGTTTAACTTTGCGCCTTAGCGGTTAATTATATGATCTTCCAATTAAATGACAACGACATATTATTTCCTGATCCTGCTCTCGCAGAATCCGATGGCCTGCTTGCTATCGGCGGAGACCTAAGCCCCGAGCGTTTATTAGCAGCTTATAAAAATGGTATCTTCCCATGGTTTAGCGATGATGATCCTATTTGTTGGTACTCACCACACGAACGTTGCGTAATCTTCCCAGAAAAAATACATATCAGTAAAAGCATGCAGAAAAGTATGCGTGCAAGAGAATTAACCGTAACAACCAACAAAGCTTTTGCCGGCGTAATTGCAGCATGCAAAAATACCATTCGCAAAGACCAGGATGGCACTTGGATAACAGATGGCATGGAAGCCGCCTATATAAAACTGCATGAACTTGGCATTGCTAAAAGCATTGAAGTCTGGCAAAATAATAAACTCGTGGGCGGTATGTATGGCGTGGAAATAAATAATGTGTTTTGTGGCGAAAGTATGTTTAGCAATGTAAAAAATGCATCTAAAACCGCTTTAATATGGCTTTGTACAGAAACCAATTATTCATTGCTTGATTGCCAGTTGCACACAGATCATTTGATAAGCATGGGTGCTGAAATGATATCCCAAAATCAGTTTATGGAAATCTTAAAAAGTTAACCAGGAAAATTAGTTACTTCATTCTCTTTCGTATTATCCAACCAAATATTTTTAATTGTACATTGCAACAACGGTAATACATCAAAAAAATCTTTTGAACGAACAACAAAATAACAAGCAGAGCATCTGGAAGAAACTTACCAAAAGCAAAACTGCATTGGTAGGATTGTTCATTATATTCTTCGCCATATTTGTGTGCATCTTCGGCTACATTATTGCGCCGGATGCAAGTATAGATGCTGATCTCCAAACGGTAGAAATACAATCTAAACCTTTCGGTTACACGCAGCAGTTTTTAAAAATTCCAATTAATAACAATGGAGACCAATCCATTTTATCCGCACTCTTTTTTGGAAGAGAAATAAAAGACAAATACCTGCCGATAAAAAGCTACAGCATAAACGGAAACGAACTTGTTGTAAATAAATATGTAGATGATGATACTGCTATATTGCAGTCATTCAACATTGCGGAATTAACATCTAATAACCCTTCAAGAATTGCAGACCAAATTATCACAAAAAAATATTGGTTAGGTACCGATGCTTTTGGCAGAGATATGCTGAGCCGTATTATTATTGGTACAAGAGTGAGCATGATGGTTGGTTTGGTAGCGGTAATAATCTCCCTCACAATTGGGATATTGCTTGGTGCGTTGGCGGGTTATTACAAGGGCAAGACAGATGCTGCTATTATGTGGCTCATAAATGTAACCTGGAGCATTCCAACATTGCTGCTGGTTTTTGCCATTACACTCGCATTGGGCAAAGGGTTTTGGCAAATATTTATTGCAGTTGGTCTTACACTATGGGTAAGTGTAGCCAGGCTTGTACGTGGCCAGGTAATGGCAGTTAAAGAATTGGAATATGTACAGGCCGCCAGAGCCCTGGGCTACAAAGACAGCCGTATTATTTTAAAACATATTCTCCCAAACATCATCGGGCCAATTTTAGTGGTGGCAGCAGGCAACTTTGCAACTGCCATTATTATAGAAGCGGGCTTAAGTTTTTTAGGCATCGGCGTACAGCCACCTCAACCCAGCTGGGGACTAATGATTAAAGAAAATTATAATCTTATTATTACACACAATGCAGCACAGGCGCTTGTCCCGGGTTTTGCTATTATGTTGTTAGTACTTGCGTTTAATTTAATTGGCACATCACTAAGAGATGCGGTGGATGTGAAGGGTTAGGGCGTTATGGGTTGCGAGTTGCTGGTTGCGAGTTGTTGGTTACGAGTTAAGGATTCCATCAACCTCACTTGTCTTTCATCTTTTGTCTTTTATCTTTTATCTTTCTTCTTCCAAGCCAACCAAATAAATCTAATTTCTACAATCAAACTTTTATCTTCGCAAAAATTATCCAACCATGCTACCAAAGTACAAGCGAATTCTTTTAAAACTTTCCGGCGAATCATTGATGGGCGATAAATCTTTTGGGCTGGATCCCGAAGTTCTTACCCGTTATGCACAGGAAATAAAGCAAATAACAGAAATGGGGGTACAGGTAGCAATCGTTATTGGTGGTGGTAATATTTATCGTGGAATGAACGAGGCAGAAACCGGTATTGAAAGAGCACAGGGAGATTATATGGGCATGCTTGCAACCGTAATAAACGGCATGGCTTTACAGAGTGCGTTGGATAAAGTTGGTGTACTTACGAGACTACAAAGCGCTATTAAAATGGAACAGATAGCCGAGCCTTACATACGCCGCAGAGCAATGCGACATTTAGAAAAAGGGCGTGTTGTTATTTTCGGTGCAGGTACGGGAAATCCTTATTTTACTACAGATACTGCAGGTTCTTTAAGGGCTGTAGAAATAAAAGCAGATATTATTTTAAAAGGCACAAGAGTGGATGGTATTTATTCTGCCGATCCAGAGAAAGATCCTACAGCGACTAAGTTTGGCAGAATATCCTTTGCAGACTGTATATCAAAAAATTTGAAAGTAATGGATATGACAGCTTTTACTTTGTGTATGGAAAATAATTTACCGATCGTTGTTTTTGATATGAACAAAACCGGAAACCTGATGAGTGTTGTTATTGGAGAAAAGACAGGAACATTAGTGAGTTAACAAACAAAAAACGATCTAAAAAAAGTCACAGATTTATCGAGGGCACTGAAAAAGAGTCAATAAAAAAGGGCTTATGAATTTTCATATTCACAAGCCCTTTTCTCTTCAATATTCTGATTCTTAAAATACTATTTCTCAAATATGAAATTCAGAAAGAGTTAATTGCATGTTTTCAAACTGTTTTCAATTAGGTGAAATTTTACCGGGACTTTTTCAGTTCCCTCCAAAATATGCGGGGCTTCTATAACATTTTCCTTCCCAGGTTGCAGGATAGGAGGCGCCTTTATCTTACCAATTTTAATTCATTGATAATATTTTTTGCACCGCCTAGTTTATCTATACACCACAATACGTAACGCACGTCTACACAAATGGTACGATTAAGGTCTTTGTCAAAAGCAATTT
>JBBRPX010000279.1:0-4147 GCA_038227505.1 Chitinophagales bacterium | reverse complement strand
TTAAAAATATTAATTAAAAATGCTGAATTATTTATGAAAGTTATATGGATCAAACAAACCTAAATTGACAGGCTTATTAGGAACACAATCGTAGTAACTTTCTTTTTGAATCAATTTATAATTTACAAAAAAACTGCACGAATTTTCAGACCAGGCTTTTCCAATTTTTATATGGTCGCCAAAAAGCCCTTCTTCTTTACTGCCATTATTGAATTTTATTACACGCTTTACGAATAGTTTTTCTTTGTCAATCCAAAGTTGGTTCAGCTTTTCCCCATCATTTTGTGACACCAAGACATAATATTTTTTGCCGTTGCATTTGCTTTATTTATATCGTAACATTCTTTCTGCATTTTTATGAGGACTGTATCTAATGGATAGAAATACATTCCTCCCAATAAAAAAGTAAGGTCCTCTCCTCTTAATCCCTTTCTGATAAGTTTGCTTTTGGAAAAATTAAACGAAGAATCTTTGATGAAAATTACTGCATTCCCGTCTTTCACCTCTCCAAAAGATATCCTGAAATAATCAGGGAAAACAATGGCTTCGTGCCACGTGGCAGTTTTAATCAAACTATCATTTCTAAATTATTCTGTCTTTTGTGTAAACGTGAAAGTTTTGTACCATTTACCTGCAAAACGGTTGTGCATTTTAATTAGAATCTTCTCACCCGTAATTTGCTCGCTGTTTTTAAAAGAAAATATCACCAAAAAAATGAGCATAAACTTGAGAATGATATTATTTTTTCATTTTTTCTTTTAAACCTAAATAATTTTTTCTTTTGTTGACTAACTAAAATTATGAATAGTAACTTAAAAATATTGCTGCTATATTTTCACTTAAAAAAGCTGGTGTAAAAGTTGCTTAACTTTAAACAAAAAAATATGAGTAAAGTATGGTTAATAACAGGATGCTCTACTGGCTTTGGTAGAGAATTGGCAAAGTTTGTTTTGGAAAGTGGCAACAAAGCAGCAGTAACTGCAAGAGAACCGAAAGACATACAAGATATTGTTGACGGTAATAGGGAAAATTCTGTAGCCATAAAATTGGATGTTACAAACGAAGACGAAATAAAATCTGCCGTGGCTGAAACATTGGCCAAATTTGGCAGAATAGATGTTTTGGTAAACAACGCCGGTATCGGGTATTTTGGCGCAATTGAGGAAAGTGAGGACGAGGCCGTTAGAAAAATGTTTGAAATAAATTTTTTCGGTTTGGCAAGGATGACTCAAGAAGTTTTGCCAATCATGCGCAAGCAAAAAAGTGGTCATATTGTAAACATTGCATCCATTGGCGGATTACGTTCTTTTCCTGCTGTAGGATTTTACAATGCTACTAAATATGCTGTTGATGGTTTATCCGAAGCGTTGGCAAAAGAAACAGCGCATCTTGGCATAAAAGTTACAATCGTGTGTCCAAGTGGTTTCCGTACAGATTGGGCAGGTCGCTCCGCAGAAGACAGCCCAATAAAAATTGATGATTATGCAACAACTGCCGGTCAAAACAAATCAAGTATAAGAGGATATAGTGGTAACCAGCCGGGGGATCCTGCACGAGCTGCAAAGGCAATTGTGAAAGCTGTTGATTCGGATAATCCTCCATTAAGGTTATTACTTGGCGTAGCAGCACTCACAGGTGCAAGAGCTAAACTTGAAGAACTAAAAACCGATTTTGATAATTGGGAAGAAACCACTGTTGGGGCTGATTTTCCAAAAGAAGCTTAATAAAAGTGCCGGTTAAAAGCCGGCATTTTTAATTCACTTATTATTAATCTTTTTATAAAATTTTAATTTTTACCAGCCAATCATAATTTTTATAGTAATTTTCCACTTTTCCATAAAATAATTAAGGGCATCGAACATATTATCACATATATCTTTTCTAAAAAATATTCTGCAAAGCACATATCTTTTGTGAAAATCCCTTTTTGTTTTATCCCTGCTTCTTCTACTCCATATATTGTGCGACGTTGATACACTGGTTATTCAATAGACTTATGATCGTTTATTGAACGCATGAATCGGCACAATACGAAGTGCCCAATTTTTTAAATTTTATAGATATTAATAATGCACGATCAGTTTGATATATGTATTGCAACAAGTGAACATCAAAATTTTGCCGTAATTATTGCCGCTGAAATGGAATCTTCGGCTAAGGCAAGGGGAACCGGCATTGCAAAAAGAACACCTGAATACATCTCAGAAAAAATCAAAGAAGGTAAAGCAGTGATTGCTTTTAATAAAGATGGCTTATGGGCGGGCTTCTGCTATATTGAAACATGGAGCCACGGAGAATATGTTGCAAACTCGGGCTTGATAGTTGCGCCACAATTCAGGAAAAGTGGACTTGCAAAGGCGATTAAGAAAAAAATATTTGAATTAAGCAGAACTACTTATCCCAGTTCAAAACTATTTGGTTTAACAACAGGACTTGCAGTTATGAAGATAAATTCTGACTTGGGGTACGAGCCAGTAACATACAGCGAACTTACGCAGGATGATGCTTTTTGGGCTGGGTGCAAAAGTTGCGTAAACTATGAGATTTTATTGAGCAAAGAAAGAAAAAACTGTATGTGCACTGCCATGTTGTATGATCCACAAGATCATTACGAACCTGAAGAAACAAAGGAGGATTTTAAACAGTATTCAAAATTATATGGTCGCTTTATGCGCATAAAACAATGGAAATTACTGCGTCCGTTTTTAAAACGGGATGCCTTCAAATTCTTTTCATTTTTTAATTAATAACCATGAGCAATAAAATTGTTTTAGCATTTAGTGGTGGTTTAGATACTACCTACTGTTCTATATACTTAAACAAAATTAAAAACTACCAGGTGCACGCAATCACTGTAAACACCGGAGGTTTCGACAATGCAGAGGTAGCAGCGATAAAAAAGCACGCAGAAAACTTAGGTGTTGCGTCTTACACTTGCATAGATGTAACTGAAAAATATTACGATAGCTGTATCAAATATTTAATTTTTGGAAATGTTTTAAAAAATGCGACATATCCATTAAGCGTTAGCGCCGAAAGGATGATACAAGCAATTACGGTTACGGATTATGCAAAACAAATAGGAGCAACTGCAGTTGCCCATGGCAGCACTGGTGCCGGTAATGACCAAGTGCGTTTTGATATGGTCTTTCAAACAATGATACCAAATGTAGAAATTGTTACCCCCATTAGAGATTTAAAATTAAGTAGAGAAGCAGAAATTAATTTTTTGAAGGAGCACGGCGTTGCAATGAACTTTGAAAAAGCCGCATATAGCATCAACAAAGGGTTATGGGGTACATCAGTTGGTGGAAAAGAAACGCTGAACAGCAAGGATTATCTACCAGAAACTGCTTGGCCTACACAGGTAACTTCTTCCGAAGAAAAGCAAATTAGTTTGCAATTTATGCAGGGCGAATTGGTTGGTATTGATGATAAATTATTTGATAGTAAAGTTTTAGCCATTCAAACATTACAAGCATTGGCTCAACCTTATGGAATTGGCAGAGATATACATGTTGGTGATACTATTATTGGTATAAAAGGTCGTGTGGGCTTTGAAGCTGCAGCACCTCTTGTTATGATAAAAGCACACCATCTTTTAGAAAAGCACACGCTTACTAAAAATCAGTTGTATTGGAAAGACCAATTGAGTACATGGTATGGTAACTGGTTGCACGAAGGACAATTGCTTGACCCAACCATGCGTAATATTGAAAGTTTTTTAACTGATACCCAAAAAAATGTGACAGGAAAAGTTTTTGTAACGTTATTACCTTATCGTTTTTTAGTCACCGGTATCGAGAGTAAAAATGATTTGATGAACAATAAATTCGGTAGCTATGGAGAAATGAACAATAGCTGGACAGGCGATGATGTAAAAGGTTTTGCAAAAATATTTGGTAACCAAAACAATATTTATCATTTAATACACAATGATAAATAATGACTGAAAATATTAAAATAGGAATTATTGGTGGCGCAGGTTATACAGCTGGTGAATTGATTCGTTTGCTGATTAATCATCCAAATGCAGATATAATTTATGTACACAGCAAAAGCAATGCAGGTAAACCTTTACACGAAGTGCACAATGATTTAATTGGTGATACTGCAATACTGTTTACAGATAAAGTAGAAGATGATG
>JBBRPX010000278.1:0-4153 GCA_038227505.1 Chitinophagales bacterium | reverse complement strand
ACACAAGTACAGCCAGCAGAAAGACCTTTTTACAGAATATTCATTTGAATACAATTATGCAGGCCAACTCGCTAAAATGATTACTTCAGAAAAAGAAGGCGCTTACTTTTTTACCTGGCGTTATGATTATGATGAGGGTTTGCGCAGCGGAGAACGTTGCTACTCGAAGGAAGGGAAGATCATGGGCTCGGTGGAGTATAAGTACAAATAGAATGAAAAAATTATTTTATTAAAAAAGCCTTGAAAAATTCAAGGCTTTTTAGTATCCCCAGGCATCATTAACTCTAACCGGATATTGAAGGATTTGAAGCAAATTGGCAATATGAGATAACATCGTCTTGCATCAATATACATGGAAAAGTTAGATATGGTTTATATGTTTTGGGCTGAGCAATACTATAAGCTACGTCAGAGTAAAATCATTTTAGATACTTTTGACGCCAATGCTTTGAAAACCCAACATAATTCCTGGCGGCGTGGCCCTTGCTTCGATACTGCAAGGAACTGCGAGTTTGCTTTCTCTCAAATGGAGTGCATCGGAAAGAAATAAGGAGAAACTAATTTTTTTAATCACTCAGCATAAACATACGGTATGTTTTACTATTCTTTTTTCCAGAATAGGCTGCAACAATAAAAAACTTATCTCCGGCTTGAGAAAAGGAACAGATGTTTTCAAAAATTTCTTTGTCATATTCAGGAAAAGTAATGGTTTTTGTAGTATTATCTGCCGGCGAATAGCTTACCAATTGCTCCTTTCCATCCACTATTTTAAAATACACAAAGTTTTCTGAAGTGCCATAAGCATAAGTTGGCGTTAACCGGTAGCGATTTGGTTCTACAGGCAAAGCAGGCGTTTCTGCATCGCTCCAGTTTGCGGTTAATAAGTTATAGATTTTATATGCCCCGTTAATATTGCACATTAAATAATTGCCTGCTTTTAATATTCGGTTTTTATCACTAATATTTTGAAACCCACCTGCTGTGCCGGATACCCTTATTTCTTTAAAATTATGTGTTACTTCATTTAATCGAAATATATATCCTCTGCAAGAAACATAAATTACACCATCATGTACTTCTGTAGCATAATCATCAGCCTGCACAATTAAATTTCCTGATGCTGCCGTAAGACTTTTACCTTGATACTGCCATAGTGAATATTTATTTATTCCATTTTCTACGTTACTTATTAAGGAATAAATAGCGGTATCTGTGCGTAAGAAGCCATCAAATAAAGTAAGTCCTTTCTTTTTTAGTTCGTAATATGACGTGGTTTTAAAAGTGTCTGCTACTGGTTGCGGACCCGAACTTACAAGCACCGAAGTTTCATAAACACCGGTTGGTTTTGTCCGCCCATTAATAAAAACATCGTTGCCTAAATCAGCTATTCTGGCATCGGTACCTATTAACATATCCCCATCTGGAGTAATCGTACTGTTTTCATACACTGTATATATTTTAGTTGGATTATTATCATTAATACTGTAGACATGAGAAATAAGATCTGTATAGCCATAAGGTGTTTTTGATGTGCGAATAAATATTTTATCATTATTGCTGCCCACAAAAATTTCAGAAACCGGATAAGTTTGTCCGGGTACTATAGCATCATTTAATTCCAAGCTTTGCGCATAATTAAAAAAAGCAGGTAATGACCAATTGCTTTTAGAAGATTTTGTGATGGGGTCGTATTGTATTAAGTCTGTTTCCCCGTGGTCAGTGTAGGAACTTTTTTTTCCGTAATACACAAAATGATTAGTAGCAAATAAATATGCGGAGCTAGTGCCAGGATATACGGGTGTAAATACCGTACCAATCTCCGTACCATCAGTTTCAATCAAATTGCTGTTAGGCGAAACATAAAAATAATGGTTTCCCTGTTTTACTATACCTGATCTTTTTTGTCCAGTAGAATAGCCATGAACTTTAGCGTATGAATCCTCTTGTTGTATATCAATCCCAATAAATACAAGTTGAGAAAATGCAGAAGTACTGAAAAATAAAAAAACAAAAAATAAATATTTCATTTACTAATTTTTAAAAGAAAATATAATAATAAACTTTTTAATTAGGTTCATTTTCTATAGTAATTTCATTCATCCAATCGAGCAGGCTACCGCTAAAAAAAGTGTGTATAGTTACCTTATATTTTTTATAATGTATAAATGCATCCAATCCCTTTGCAGATGGAATGTTTGCTTTGGTTCCCAGGCAACCCTCTATGCCTTTCACAATTAACATAAAATCTGCTTTGGCCGCAGCCTCATCCTCATCATAACTTTTTATCAATGCTTCAAACCGCAGAATTCTAAAGCCAAGCCTATTATCATCCTCAATAAAACTTTCCACGGCACCAGATATTTTTTTTGCAGCATTGAATAATGCTTCTGAATTATTAAAACCTGATTTAAATTTATCCAGTTTCAGCGTTGCAAGTTTATTTTGCGACGCTATATCCGCAATTTCATTTAATGATTTGTAAAATTCATCCGTAGGGATAAAGGCTGTTTTTTCAGATGATTTTCCTGAAGAATGTGCTGTTGCATTTATACAATAAAAACAAAGCAGCAATAGAAATTTACTTTTCATATTTTTTTGTTTAATTTTTTCATACAATTTTAATTTAAATATTATGTACTTATTTTTTTCAATTTTATAAGTTAAGTACGCCATAAAGTCCACCGCCTTTGTTTGTGCATTCGAAAAACAAAATTTACCTGCAAGTATGTTTCGTGTGCCACGAACCAGGGCAAATGTTTATTTATTTTTCATTTTTCTTCGCTATAAATTTTTAGAAATATTTTTGGAGTAACAGTCCATAATTCTAGGCTCAATTCAACCTTAATTTTTTTTGAAGCAATTAATTCAGGAATATAATCAGCTGGATCACAGATAGTACCAGCCTCTTTGTGCGTAAAAATAATTCTACGCCCATCTTGTCTTGTATCCCTTTCAAAATTCAGTTTAAATTTCTCTTCCCGTTCTATAACAAAGTCTGTTGATAAAATGCTTAACAGAACAGATTTTAAACTATCATATTTTTTTATTCCAATTATACTGTCTTTCTGATCATACAATGTTTCATCATCTTCCTTTTTTTTAGGAAGGGGCTTATAATCAATTTCTCCCATCAGGTAAATACAGCCACCACTTAGATAGTCTCTAATACAGGTATATGGAGACTCCATATCTGCACCAGGCAGCCTGAAATTATTTTTATAATTTCGTCCAAAAGAAGTGCGATCGTTTTCACCTTTAATAAAATTAAAGTTGAAAATGGCGTGGCGTAAAAGCTGAGTTAACGCCAACGTAAACGGAGTATTATTGGTTGCAGGCAATATTTTTGTGTTATTAAGCCAATCCATACTGCCCAAACCCATTTTCGTTCTTATAGTTCCTTTGTTGCCGACTATGCCATTGGCTATTATAATATTGTAGCTGCCTGTTTTGTTTATAATAAAAACTGCATGTAATTCCCCGTCATGAGCGGTATCTAAAAACTGCATTGTTGGTATAGCTTCTGTGCCATTTTCTATTGGCCCTTTTACAATTATCCGTGGATTTACCTTTCCATACGGCCCCTCTGCATTGATCATTAAAAAAGAACCTTTTGCCAGGTTGTAACTGACATATCCAAAATAATATCCATCGGGGCTTTTAAAAGTATCGGAAAGCACAAATGTTTGCTCTGCAAATTTTTGAACAAGGCTTTGTGCATTTGCAATACCTGTGACAAATAATAAAAGACTAATTAGCATCAGTATCTTTTTCATGTGAATGATTTTAGTAAAAGTAGATGAATATAAATACAGGGATATACCCTGCAATGGGTATTTCTATACAACTAGGAACAAGTCTTTTTAGGAAATTTGGATGTACCTGAACAGCAGAACAAATGATGTTAATTAAAAACGGCAAGGATACTACCCTGTTTTTTTTCCAGGCTGATGAAAACGGGAATGTAGCCATTGAAAAAAATTCGAAAACAGCCGAAGATTATTATTATTACTATAACGCCAAAAAACAGCTTACGGATATTGTACACAAGTACAGCCAGCAGAAAGACCTTTTTACAGAATATTCATTTGAATACAATTATGCAGGCCAACTCGCTAAAATGATTACTTCAGAAAAAGAAGGCGCTTACTTTTTT
>JBBRPX010000277.1:0-4155 GCA_038227505.1 Chitinophagales bacterium | reverse complement strand
CCTTTTTCTTACCCGATGCTGAACAGTTCAACAAGCCTGGTTATAAGCTTGCATTAGGATAGATAGCACAGTGTAAGAAGCGTTCTTCCGTTTATTTTTTTCCTTATTTAAAATTACAATCCTCACATCAAAAAACAAAAGATTATGGAATCAAAAAAATTATGCTGCGGTATTGATGTTTCGCACACAAAGCTTGATGTATGTTACCAAAACAATTTGGGCGAGTTTTTTCATTTGCAGGTAGGCAATAACAAATCTGGTTACCAGAAAATATTGGATCACACCGGCATTGGTTATCATTTTGTAATGGAAGCTACGGGTGTATATTATATCCGGCTGGCCTTTTATTTACATAGCCTGGGTTGCGTACTAAGCGTGATCAATGCGATTTCTATTAAGCGTTACATACAGATGCACCTGGAGCGTAATAAAACCGATAAAAAAGATGCTCAATGGATCTGTCGTTATGCCATTGAGCAAAATCCTGCATACTGGCAAATGCCCGACAGTGCTTATTTTGAGAGCAAACAGTTGTATAACACCATACGGGAATACACCGAGCAGATCAAACGTTTTAACAACCAGTTGCATAGTTTACGTTTACTTCCAGTGCCCAGCAAAGACACTATTAAATCGCTGGAGAAAATGATAGTGAGCATGGAAAAAGAGATAAAGCAACTTGAACAAAAGCTGCAATTGTTACTGGATCAATGGCAGCCTGATCAGTTAAAAAGTGTAAGCAGTATAAAAGGCATTGGCAAACGGGTAGCAGCCATGTTGATCGTGTTTACAGAGGGCTTTAAGCACACCCAAAATCATCGCCAGCTGATAAGCTTTGCGGGTCTGGCTCCTACACAGTACAGCAGCGGCAGCAGCATACAGGGCAAACCCAGGATATACAAACGTGGCGGTAAAAATTTACGTGATGTATTGTATATGTGCAGTATGAATGCAATGAAAACCAACCCGGCCTGCAAAGCCATGTATGAACGTTTACGAGCCAATGGCAAAACAGGAAAACAGGCATTGATAGCAGTGTGTAATAAACTATTGAAACAGGTTTTTGCTGTGGTTAAAAACAATAGCTTGTATCAACCAAATTATTGTTCAGCTAAACCATAAAAAAAGAAAAATTTATTTGTTTTTTTACACAGTTCATGTTGTATGCAGTACTTTTTTATGAATTAAGGTCTGATGCTTTTATTTTTTTTATCTGACCGTTTTCAGATAGAACAAAAATGCCATTCCCCGCTTGCTTTTGTTTTAGCAATTTTAAAAATGTTATTTCTAAGCCTTTACTAATAAGTTCCTTTAGCTTTTGAGGATCAATATTACTGGTTTTCATTTTTTTTATTTTTAATTATGTTCCAAACCATATTGTCATGTATTTCTATTTCCTCTGATCCTTCGCCTTCAGCTACAAAGTTAAATGGTCTGCTTGAATTATTTATCACTATCCAATAATCGCAAATAGAAATAAATTTTGTTGTTAGATTGGCCATGCCGCGATAATACCTCCGTTTAATTACTTCTTCGGGAATATTATGTCCACCCTCACTTACCCTTAATTTTACACGCTCGATTGCTAAATTAACATCATCCAGCCAGAAATAAATAAGTGTCACATTGTATCCTTTCTTTTTGGCAAACTTTATTGTATTAACGTAAGACAATGTTGTCAAAGTGGTTTCGAATCCAAAGTCTACTTCCAAATTAATTAACTCTTCAATTCTTTCAATCATTATACGACCTGCCTGAAAAGATACATTTTCTGGTTGAAATGGTGAAAGCCCTTTAGCTATTTCATCTGCATTAACAAATTCTTTACAATCCAACATTTCTGGAAGAATGGTAAATGATGCTGTTGTTTTTCCTGCACCGTTGCACCCAGAAATAATGTAGAGATTAGGCAATTTTAAATTTTTGTCTAACAAAGCTAACAAAAATTTTGCTGTAAGAGATAGCAATTGTAGCCACTAACGGACACGGCTTGGCGATGTGGTGGAATTTGAAAATCGTCAGCCCGGAACCGCAGCCCAATAAAAATACAAAAGATGATGCTAACAAACAAAAGTCCAACAGAATTACGTCCGCCGAAACTGCTGCTGATAGCGATAAAATGCCGAAGCTAACAACGTCCAGCCACCATATTGCCAAACCGAATGTTGGCTGCCGTATTGTCTACGAGGTCACTCTATTTTTAATTCCATTAATAACTCTAATCTTTTAAAATAATCGGCTCGCCCTTCTTTATAAAATGGATTAGTTTTACTATTATAAAGAAAAATATCTTTTCCTTCATTTTGAACACAAGCACCTTCGCCAATTGAAATTATTTGTTGAATTTTCTTTTCTGTCAAACCTTTTATTTTAAAATAAATTGGAAGGTCTTGGTTTAAATAGTCATCGTCAACTGTCCTAAATGACAAAGGTTTGTAATTTTTATTTAGAACTAAAAATGTTCCATCTTCTTGCTTTCTGATGCAATATGGTAAGCATACCGAACGAAAATCATAGTCTATAGTCATAATAGTTTTGTTGAAGTTAGTCTTTGCTTATTAATACTTCGGTGTGGTATACGGTAACCTCATTGGCAAATGTAAAAACTTTTAATTTGTCCTTAGATTTTGGAACAATAATTATTGTCTTAGAAAAACCATTGAAAGGGTCTTTTTTTGTTGATGTGCAATAATACCATTTGCAAATTCCGTCCATTGAATATTCTTTGTCCACAATTTTATCAATCTTTAATTTTAATGCTTCCGTTCCGCCGTTTAACCAACTTGAAATTGTAATTGAGTTGTCTGTAAAAACGATAAGTCTTGATACACGTTCAATTTTAAAATCAGTTTCTTCCCTAATTGCAGATTTACTTTCTAACTGCTCTGTCTGTCCAATTGCATTATATCCAATTTGTGTCAGAGCGATAATAAAAAAATACTTTTTCATTTAGTGAGGTTTTAAAATTTGAAGGGTGTCCGAATATGGCAGCCAACGAGCAGGGCTTTGCGTTGGTGGGGATCATTGCTGAGTCCGCCCGTAACTGAAGCCCAATAAAATTACTAATGTTGAAGATAACAAAAAATGCCAACTAGAATTCCGTCTGCCCGATATTAGCTGATAGCGAATTAATGTTGAAGATTACAATGTCAAGCCCCACTGACGCAAAACACCATGTTGTACGTTCGGCATTTTTTACTTTGTCTTTAAGAAAATGCCATCAATTGTAGCATTATTACCAAATTGACCATCACAAAATCCGTTTATATATTTTATAAAGACAAATCCTTTGTGAAACTCTACTTTAAATTCGCAATTTTCAGTGTCTGGTAACTTGTAAATAAATTGAGTGTTGACTAAAGTTATAGTATCATCGTCAATTTGCGCCACGTTTCTTCCTGGTTCACCTGTAACTGATGTAATTCCAAAAGATGCTTTTGAGTTTGATAATTTTTTTATTTCAAAATCTCCTTGATAACCTGCTTCACTGTATTGGTAATGATAATGTCCAAATATGTCTTGGAATTGTGTGTCTGTTATACTTGAATTAATAACTGTGTCCTTTTTTACAAGACTTAGCACAAGTTCATTTCTTGTCTTTGGCGAAAACCAACTTCCATTGAAAATTTTTTCTGTAGGTAATCCTGTAATAATTCCTGTAATATTTCCGTCTTTTTCGAACTCTAAAAGCCTGTAACTTTTATCGTCCTCAATTGTCCCCAAAAGTCTGATGGGTAGTTTATCTTTTGTGTTTAGATATGTGATTTCTCCAGTAATTAAATTACTGTCCAACAGGTAATGGATAAATACAGGTGTCTTTCCATTTAAAGTTCCTGCCCAACTTACTTCCTTGTCGTTTTTGTTTTTGGTATCTGTCAAAGTTGTTGGCGTGTCGGAAACAGAAGTGTTAGAGTTACGAATTTTTTGCTTCTGATTGTTGCAGGAAATAACTGTCAATAAAAGTATGTAGGTACAATGTTTCATATTAGTAGGATGTTTCTTTATGCTGACGTACAACGTTCAGGGCTTTGCGTTCGGTGGGGAATCATTGCTGCGTCCGCCCGTAACTGAAGCCCAATAAAATTACTAATGTTGAAGATAACAAAAAATGCTAAATAGAATTCCGTCTGCCCGATATTAGCTGATAGCGAATTG
>JBBRPX010000276.1:0-4198 GCA_038227505.1 Chitinophagales bacterium | reverse complement strand
TGTAAGTAATGCAAGATCAAGTGGTGAAAACCCAATGGCACATTGTTTATAACATTCATAAAAAAACCCGCATGAAAATTGGAATTTTACTGTTACTGATTTGTACCATTTCCTGTACGTCTGTAAAAAAAGCAACCATCCCTGCGTGGATGCCTTACGACGAAACGGGGGAACTGGCTAAAAATGCCGGCAACGAAAATACCAGGTTAAGGTACAAATTGATTCAGTCAAAGATCCTCGATAAAAATGAGCTCTGGAAAAATATAGCCCCGCAAATAAAAGGCTTTACAGAACAGGATTATGAAGGGTTGAAACCGTTGATCTTGGAGCAGGATATTCCTACGCTGCAAGCGCATATAACATCGGGCAAACTCTCTTACGAAAAACTAACACAATGGTATCTTTTCAGAATGGTGAAATTTGAAAATGATAAAACCAAATTACCGTAATTTCTTTTTTTATGGAATTTTTCGGCTTCTTTAAAACTTTTTTAATAGAGTAATTCTTGTTTATTTTTTATAAGTTTTATTCACACTCTGTGTATTAAATGTGAATTAGTTTTTTATTAAGTGTTTGAAAATGAGACTTTTGTAATTTTTCTATTTTTAAATCTTGTGTAGTCTTGTGTATTTCTTGTGTAATCTTGTGTATTTTAAATAGCTGGTTATATATATTATTTTATTATGAGTTGGCATTTAATTCGGCATTATTTTTCAGAGCTGCCATTCCAATCTTAATCGCTTTTTTCATTAATTTTTCTTCATCCTTTGCATTTTTACTCAACTGATATTCCCTTGCAGACCCATTACCCTCAAATGCTAAATATTTTTGAGTCGCTAATTTATATATAAACACTTTAACCTGGTCTCTGCTGAGTTGCCCATTAAAAAGTTCAACAAACTTTCCCATTTTTGCTTTCCCCCAACTAACAAGATGTTGGTTAATCTTCATTAGCATATAATCTTCTTCTATTGGCTTATTGTTGGTATAATCAGCTTCTTTATTTGTAAATGCATAATATACTTTTGAAAGTACAAATCTTTGGTTTGTTGTTCTTCCTTTTTTCTCTATAAGCCCTTCTGCCAAAAGCTTTTCAGTTACAGGTTTATTGAAATCGTATTTGTAATTACCCTCCCGTATTGCATCAAGCGCAAGTATTTCTTTTACACTTAATTTATTATCATCCTTTCTGTCTCTTTGAAGTTGTTTAATAAAAAGTGCGAAAGCCTTATCCTTCACAATTGCCGATAGCCTTAATTCTACCTGATAATCATCTGAATGGCTATAATCAGGTACTCCCTTTGCTTCAGCAATACATTGATAATAAATTTTATCAACCCCTTGGCCTGATCGCTCCACAACTCCGGTTTTTGCAAGTACATCAGTAAGCAATCTGTTGCGTGGTGTACTGCTTACCGTAAGGAGGTTACTTAAATTTACTCCAATAGGAAAACCACCTGGACTTATAATATTCATAGCCTGAGCATATTGTTTAATAACCACGTCGCTTGCTTTTCGATAATCTCGGTGGGCAACTGCATTGTTTACAGCTTCTCTAATAACTTCCTGATTAAAAAAGGATATATCAAAAATAAATGGTCCCTGCTGTACAGGCACTTTGCCGTTTCTTAAATTTATTGAACTCCATAAGGCATCTATTGTTATAAAATATGGTTCATCAAAAATCTGGCGGTCATCAAATGTTATCTGACCCATATGGTTACGATATTCTAAAGAAATACATGCTTGAGGAAGCAACGATCGGATAATATGTTTTTTGCCAAGTAAAATAAGGCAAGCGAAAGTTAATTTACCAGCTTTAATTAAATGAAGATCCGTTAAACATTGTGTGCTATTTTAGTAAGAAATAGAGGATTGGTTTGTTTCTCAGCATAAGCCATCTTCATATTTTGTATTGCTATTTCATCCAAATCTTCTAATAGCAATTCATTACAAAATGTTGCCGAAAAATCCGGCTCCTGTTCCTGAACAATTTTAAGATATTGCTCATCTGACATTGGTAATAGTTCTTCTCCAACACGCATCAATGCCACATCTTCAAATTTAAATACTTTGCCAGGCGGATGACCGGGTATTTTTATTAATAAAACTCTTTTGTCGTCTTCAAAAAGTTCTGAAGTTTCAACCCTTATTCCTTTGGATGCATAAATATCCTGTTCAAGTTTTCCTGTTGCATGTAAATTTTGTGTAGTACCTACAATATCGTGAGGATATTTATCATGAACACCGAAACATAAATATCCTCCACCTTCATTAGCAAGAGCGGTGACATAGCTGATAATACATTTTCTTCGATCTTTAGGATCGGCTTTGCCACCACCGTTAAAACTATAGCTTCCGTTGTTTGCATCTGTAAACTCTACTTTATGTTCTGTTTCTTTTAAATTTTTAAGCTCTTCAATAGTCATCACTAATTATTTTCTTCAATATAAATCTAATACTTTTAACGATAGAAAAATTCCCTTTTAAATCATCTTCTCCTGTTAAACTACTTATATAAACAACCAAATATTCTTTGGCATTATTAAAAATTATTTATGCAAACCATCTCAATTTATTCTCAACCTATAAATGAGGACTTCGCTTCAATTCATATTGGCATCCTATACCAATACAACCTAGCATCAAACACCAAACAATAAAAAATGCCGCATCACCACTAATCCCCTATTCCCCTTAAACCTACCCATAATTCTCAGTCCCAAATCCGTCAAAAACACATCACTCAAGAATCACCCAACGATAATTCATTATAAGCCTGTAAAAATAAAAATGCAAAATGCCCGCAAGCGACCGCCATCACTTCCACCACAATCCTTAAAATGTACCGCACCTCCCCTATCGCACTCCTAACATAAAAACCTATAATTGTATTGCAATTAAATGCATTCCTAATCCATAATTTTGCAGAAGCAATGTAACCACGGTAAAATCAACTTGTGAAAACCCTGTGAGCCACGTTTATAACCATCATAAAAAAACAACCCGCATGAAAATTGGAATTTTACTGTTATTGATTTGTACCATTTCCTGTACTGCTGTAAAAAAAGCAACTATCCCGGCGTGGATGCCTTACGACGAATCGGGGGAACTGGCTAAAAATGCCAAAAATGAAAATACCAGGTTAAGGTATAAGTTGATTCAGTCAAAGATCCTCGATAAAAATGAGCTCTGGAAAAACATAGCCCCACAAATAAAAGGCTTTACAGAACAGGATTATGAAGCGCTTAAACCGTTGATTCTGGAGCAGGATATTCCGACGCTGCAAGCGCATATAGCATCGGGCAAGCTCTCTTACGAAAAACTAACGCAATGGTATCTTTTTAGAATTGTAAAATTTGAAAATGACAAAACCAAGGCCCTCAATAACATTATTGCCATCAATCCACAAGCGGTGGCCGAAGCCCGCAGAAAAGACCGCAATAAAAAAGCCGGCGATCATCCCATTTACGGAATGCCCATCCTATTAAAAGACAACATCAATACCGCAGGCATGGCTACCACGGCAGGTGCACAGGTTTTTTTAAACAACAAAACGGGCAATGCTTTTATTGTAGACAGGTTGCTGGAAAAAGGTGCCATCATATTGGGCAAAGCCAACCTGAGTGAGTGGGCAAATTACCTGTGCCTCGAATGCCCCAATGGCTACAGTGCTGTGGGTGGACAAACACTGAACCCTTACGGCAGAAAAATATTTGATACCGGTGGTTCCAGCGCCGGCAGCGGCTCTACCATGGCAGCAAATTATGCTGTAGCTGCTGTAGGTTCCGAAACTTCGGGTTCCATATTGTCTCCTTCCAGTTCGAATTCTATTGTGGGGCTAAAGCCTACTACGGGCTTACTCAGCCGCAGCGGCATCGTTCCTATTTCCAGCACGTTTGATACACCCGGCCCCATGACGAGAAATGTAACGGACAATGCCATCATGCTTTCCGCAATGGTAGGCGAAGACAAAGCGGATGTAGCTACCAAAGACAATCCGAAAAATAAAAACTACCAAAACGATTTTAAAAATGGCAGCCTTAATGGATTAAGGTTTGGCGTGTACAAAGCTTATCTAAGAGATTCATTGTATAAATTAAATGTAGAAAAAATAAGTGCTTTGGGTGGAGTTTTAGTTGAAATAGACCCCGCGCAAGCAAACATCGAGGGCTTTGGTACCGTCCTGGATGCAGAT
>JBBRPX010000275.1:0-4207 GCA_038227505.1 Chitinophagales bacterium | reverse complement strand
GCTCAAGAAACTTGCCTCACTGTCCCTGAGAATTTCTTGCACCTTACCAAGGCTTCTGCTCTCTCTCGAAATTCCTTATCTTCTTTTAACCTGAGTAGTTACGTCGATTGATTGATTTGATGGTGTCAATGGCAAAAAAAGAAGGCATCTTGTAGGAAAGCTCAGGGACGAGGGATAGATTGTTCCTCGTCCGTCAACTAGAACTGACACACTACTCAATTGATTACTATAGTAAAGCCTCACTTCAATAAAATTTAATGCAAAGAACTGCCTCTCTTCCGTCAACTTTAATTATTTCTGGTTTCCCTGCGCTTTCAGAGCCATTGCGCGTTCAAGTCCTTGATTTACTGCGAGAGCAAGAGCTTTGTGTCTGCGACCTCTGCGAAGTTTTGAAGGTGACGCAATCTAAGCTATCGTTTCATCTCAAAGTGCTGAAAGAAGCACAGCTAGTGCAAGCCCGCCAAGAAGGACGCTGGATTTACTACAGCCTAAATTTGCCCCAGTTTGTTGTCTTAGAGCAATATTTAGCAGAATTTCGTCGCTTTAGCCCAATTCTTCCTGCTCGTGTTTGTCGCGATGATAACTAATCCATCCACTTCTTAACATCTCGTAATCAACTATGTGTTATGGCGTACTTAAAGCAATCAATTTTATTTGAAATAAAAGACAATGTTGGCGTAATAACACTTAACAGACCCGATAAATTTAATTCGTTTAACAGAGAAATGGCTTTATTGCTACAAAAGGTTTTAGACGATTGTAGCAATAACGATGATGTGCGCTGTGTCTTAATAACAGGATCAGGAAAAGCATTTTGTGCCGGGCAGGATATTGCTGAATTAACAGGAGACAATCCTCTAGGAATTGAAGTAATACTTGCAGAACATTTTAACCCAATTGTAAAAAAAATTAGAGAACTAAACAAGCCTGTAATAGCAGCTGTAAATGGTGTTGCAGCCGGAGCTGGTGCTAATATTGCATTGTGTGCTGACATAGCATTAGCTACGGAGTCTGCTACATTTATACAGGCGTTTTCTAAAATTGGGCTGATCCCTGACAGTGGTGGAACATTCTTCTTGCCACGTTTAATTGGTTTTCAAAAGGCTTCTGCATTAATGATGACGGGCGATAAAGTAACTGCAGCAGACGCAGAAAAAATGGGCATGATCTATAAAGTTTTTACAGATGAAACTTTTGAAAATGAATATTTTTCAATGGCATTAAAACTAGCCCAAATGCCAACAAGAGCTTTGGCTCTAACAAAAACAGCACTCAATATTTCTATGCAAAATACTTTTAACGAACAGTTAGCTGAAGAAGATAAATTACAACGAACAGCAGCCGACACAGCTGATTACAAAGAAGGTATTGATGCCTTTATTGAAAAACGAAAAGCTGTTTTTATAGGTAAATAAAAAGATATCTTAAGCAAACAATATGAGCACTGAAAATAATGCGAATGCCAATAAAGTCGTAACACATATGTTACAAAACGATTTGTTTAGCCAATGGCTTGGTATTTTCATCATAGAAATTAAAGAAGGTTACAGCAAAATAAAAATGACGGTACGACCAGAAATGGTCAATGGCTTTGGCATTGTGCATGGGGGTATTGCTTTCTCTCTTGCTGATAGCGCTTTTGCTTTTGCCTGCAACAATAGAAACGTTTTATCTGTTGCTTTAGACACCAGTATAAATTTTTTAAAACCTGTTCACGTGGGCGATGTACTGGTAGCAGAAGCAACAGAAATACACAATGGCAGAAGTACCGGCTTGTATCAAATTGGCATCGTAAATCAACACGAACATACTGTTGCAGTCTTTAAAGGAACTTGTTTTAGAACCAATAAATCTTTGATTTAAATATTGCTTCCAAAACCTATAAGGTTTTAGAAACCTTATAGGTTTGTCTCTATAATATCAACAAATTCTTCTCCATGATCTACGCTTTCAACAATTTTATACCTGTCGTTCATCCATCTTCATTTGTGCACCCGCAAGCTGCTGTAACTGGTAATGTTATAATAGGCAAAGATTGCTACATAGGTCCGGGCGCAGCAATTCGCGGCGATTGGGGGCAAATTATTATTGAAGATGGCTGCAACGTACAGGAAAATTGTACCGTTCATATGTTTCCTGGCGTAACTGTAATTTTAAAGCAAGGTGCACATATTGGGCATGGTGCCATTATACACGGTGCCACAATTGGTAACAATACATTGGTTGGTATGAATGCCGTTATTATGGACAATGCAATTATTGGAGATGAATGTATTGTAGGTGCGTTGAGTTTTATAAAAGCAAACGAGGTCTTTGAAAACAGAAGTGTAATTGTAGGCAATCCTGCAAAAAAAATAAAAGAAGTTAGTGATGAAATGTTGGCTTGGAAAACTGAAGGAACCGCACTTTACCGGCAACTACCAAAAGATTTACACGAAAGTTTACAACCTTGCGAACCGCTAACTGAAATACCTGCGGATAGAAAAATACAAGATAACATCTATAAAACCTGGATCGAAACAAAAAAGTAAATGCTATTTACGGGTGTCTTCCCACAATAATTTTTCTTCAGACTTTCCCGTTTCAAAATCTATAATTTTCCCATCACCTTTTCCTGTAAAGCCTCCATCAGGGTGTCCCATTAAACGACAGTTGTCATTATACAAATCACTAAATTGATCGCAGCAAACTGCCGGCACATAAAAAACTTTTTTTCCTTTGTAAATAAAACTATAAATTTTACTAGGAGGGTTTGTAACCGGTTCGCTTTTCATTTTTTCAATCAATACCTTCACACAAACCGGCAGCGAATCAACTACCACTTTACTACCTTCCGGCGCAGCTTCTGCAGGCAATGTTTTTTTTGAAGCATTACATCCAAAGACAGATATAATAAAACTTAAAATTATTATTTTCATCATATTTTTTGGGGTTTGGGGCTTTCAACATTTATAAATAATTAAGCTTTTGTTCGGGCTATACGTTGCAATCTTTTTATTCCGCCTCCGGCGGATCAAAAAGGATTTCCACTTCTATCCCGCAGCCATGCTACATTTTATCTATGCGCAACAATTGTACCTTAAAGTTTTTTAGCCACCAAACATATTCTTACAAATAAAAAAGATCGACAGTCTGTCCTCTCGATCTAATCGTTTTTATAAATTCTTATGCTTCTTTTACGGTAGAACTTTTTATTTTAGATATTCTTCTACCCCTAAAAAAAAGATACAGGTTAAAGAAGAGCATAATACCCAAGTAAATGGCAAAGCCACCAACTTTTGAACTTAAAATTTCCAGTAAATTTCTGCTGCTACTTATTTGGTAACTCACTTCCATTATGAACAAAGCAAAACCTAAGTCCAACAAATAAAAACCTGTTTCAAAAAGGGTATTTGTGGAATATGCAATTTCCTCTTTACCACTAAAGATATCCAACATAAATACCTTACTGTTTTTAAACAAAGTATGTGCAACATACCAGGTTAAAACAATTATTACAGGCAAGTAAATTAAATAGGCAATAAAATTAAAATCTGTGGTCATGATTGTTGATTTTTATGGTGAATTGAAAATTGTTTTTTTCCAATGATGGTAATAACATACATATTTACAAAATGCATGATTGCAAGAGATAAAATAATTTTACCAGTCATAGTACTAACGCTTGCAACAAGTTCACTAAATGTGGTGATCGTCTTCCAAAATCTGAGCATGATGGTAGCATAACCAAGGTTCATTAAATAATAACCTACAAGTAAAATTTTATTAATAAAGTCGGTCAGCTCTTCATCATTATTTAAAATAGACAGGATAAAAAATCTACCGTTTTTAAAAAGTACTTTACCAACTTTTACAGTTATCAAGTAAGTTATTACCAGGTAAATTATATATGCGGTTATGTTCATGTTCTACATTTTATAAGTGAAACATTCTGTACTTCAAAAATAAAGTATTTTCTGAACTTTCAATAAATATTGAAAGTTTATTTTAAGTTTTGTTTGTTACATACTATTGCGAAAACCTCAACACACAATACAATATGCTTTTTGTATTTTTGCAGCTTACATAATACTCAAGTTTTGGAAAGATCAAATTTTGTAGACCAGATAAATATTTTTTGCCGCAGTGGTCATGGTGGTGCAGGTAGCAAGCATTTTCTGCGCAACAAACTAACTGCAGAAGGTGGTCCTGATGGTGGTGATGGTGG
>JBBRPX010000274.1:0-4305 GCA_038227505.1 Chitinophagales bacterium | reverse complement strand
CTGATACTTTTTTGTATTTTAGCTGTTTTTGCACCGGCTTTTACAATGGGCGGCATTCCAGGTTCTTTGTTTTTGCCACTTGCACTGGCCATTGGGTTTAGCATGGTTTTCTCCTATTTGCTGGCACAAACTTTTGTTCCTGTTATGGCTAACTGGATTATGAAAGTAAAGCATCATAAAAAAACAGACGGAATAGAAATGTCGGATGCAGAAGAGTTTGTTGCTGCCGGTTTAAGTAAAGATGGAGGGGAAGATGATACCTGGAATCAGAAAGCGGTTTTTCTGGAAAAAGAAATTAATAAACCGAAAAAGAGTGGCTTTGAAAAAATGAGGGCCCGCTATTTGAAATTTATCACCAGAATGATGCCTTATCGTAAGGTAATAGTAACCGGTTATATTGTAATCATTTGCATTATAACGGGATTGCTTATTTCAAATATTGGAAGAGACGTACTTCCAAAAGTAAATGGCAGCCAGTTTCAGGTAAGAATGCGATTGCCAGATGGAACACGCATTGAGCATACAGAAGCTACTACATTACAATTACTAGATAGCATCAACAAAATTGTTGGTAAAGAAAACGTTTCTATTACTTCTGCGTATGTAGGGATGCATCCACAATTATTTTCAGTAAGTCCTATTTTCTTATGGATGGCAGGTCCGCATGAAGCTGTTTTGCAAATTGATTTGAAGGCAGGCGTGAAGTTCGATTTAGACGAGTTGAAAGATAAGATTAGAGAAACAGCTAAAGGGATCGATGCAAAAATAAATCTTTCGTTTGAACCGATTGAATTGACCGACAAAATATTGAGCCAGGGCTCTCCTACGCCGGTTGAAGTGCGTTTAACCGGGCGTGATAAAAAATTGAATGAGCGTTATGCTGGAATGCTGGTGAATGAGTTGAAAAAGAATACTTATTTACGCGATGTTCAAATCGGGCAATCCACTAAATATCCATCCATCAATATCAACATCGACCGTATCAGGGCAGCCCAATTGGGTGTTGACATCACCGATGTTTCCAGGTCATTAATCGCGTCCACTTCATCTTCCCGTTACACAGAAAAAAATATTTGGACGGATGAAAAAGGAGGCAATAGTTATAGTGTACAAGTTGAAATACCTGAGAGCAAAATGAGCAGCAAAAATGATATTAGTGAGATCCCTTTGTTAAAAAATGCTGGGCGTCCATTATTGGGAGATGTGGCTTCCCTAACTATGGATTCAACGTACGGTGAAATTGATAATATTGGAGCGTTACCTATGCTTACGGTAACCGCCAACTTATTTAAAAAAGATTTAGGCAGTGCAACAAAAGATGTAAACAAAGCAATCGCCTCATTGGGAGAACTACCTAGGGGATTGAGTGTGCAGATGATTGGAATGAGTAATACGTTAAATGAAACATTAAACAGTTTACAATCGGGTTTGATTATTGCAATTGTTGTTATCTTCTTAATGCTAGCTGCAAATTTTCAATCCTTTACTGTTTCTGCTATCGTACTGGCTACAGTACCCGCAGTACTAATGGGTTCGCTCATTTTGTTGATGCTTTGCGGATCAACCTTGAACCTACAATCCTACATGGGTATGATTATGTCGGTTGGTGTTTCCATATCAAATGCCGTATTGCTGATTACAAATGCAGAACAGATCAGAATACATAATGGCAATGCAGTTCTTTCAGCAACAGAAGCCGCAGCATTAAGAATTAGACCTATTGTGATGACGGCAACTGCTATGGTAGTTGGAATGCTGCCCATGGCACTCGGCTTGGGTGAGGCCGGAGATCAATCCTCACCTTTAGGAAGGGCTGTTATTGGAGGATTGATTGCATCTACATTTGCAGCGCTGTTTATTTTACCTTTAGCGTTTGCCTGGGGGCAAGGTAAGGCATCAAAAAAGAGCGTGTCACTTGATCCGGAAGATCCAGAAAGTACCCATTTCATTCCTTCTTTACATCATCACAAATAGCCTACTTTAACTAACAATAGAAATTATTACATGAAAAATATACCTTGCAAAGAAGCTCATAAAAGTTACTTTATGAATATAATCCCTTCTATAAAATTGCTTTTCTACGCCATCACATTGATGGGCGTTGCAGAAAGTGGCTGTAAAAACAGAGATACTGAACATAATAAAAAAGCTACCATTACGCAACCTTCAGCTACTGTAGCTTCCACAACTACAGATGCTTTTATTTTAATCAAAAGCAATCTGTCTTCCTCATTCAGGATTCCAGGTGAATTGATTGCCTATCAGCAGGTGGATCTGTATGCCAAAGTAAGCAGCTATATTAAAAAACTGCTGGTTGACGTTGGTAGCGAAGTACATAAGGGAGACTTATTAGCGGTACTGGAAGCACCTGAAATTAGTTCACAACTATCCGTTGCAGCGTCTAAATTGAAGGCGCAAGAGGCAATATATATTGCCAGTAAAGCCAATTACGATCGTCTGTCAGAAACGAGTAAAACCCCTGGCACCATCTCTCGCAATGACTTGGATCAGGCCAATGCCAAACAGCAGTCGGATCTAGCACAATTAGAGGCTGCAAAATCTGCATACAGAGAGGTCAATGATACAAAAGCATATCTTCAGATACGTGCCCCATTTGATGGGATTATTACTAATCGAAATGTGAGCGCAGGAGCTTATGTAGGACCATCAGGTAAGGGTTCTGATCAGCCAATATTTACCTTGCAGGAACATAGAAAACTTAGGTTAATTGTAAGTGTACTCGAAGCGTACTCCGCTTATTTGACTCCTAACACAGAAGTTGATTTTGAAATTAGTTCACTAAAAGGAAAAGTATTTAAGGCCAAACTATCGCGACTCGCAGGCGTATTGGATTCAAAACTCCGGTCTCAACACATTGAGATGGATGTATTGAATACCGAAAAAAAATTATTACCAGGTATGATTGCGGAAGTATCAATTCCACTAAAAGTGAATAAAGACGCTTTTATGGTTCCCGTTTCTGCTGTATTAAATAGTACTATGGGTGTTTTTATTATAAAGGCAAAACAACAACACTGGGTTTGGGTTCCTGTAAAAACGGGGCGGACTTTTGAAGGTAAAACGGAAGTCTTTGGTCCTTTACAATCAGGTGATACCCTTATTGCACACGCCGCAGAAGAAATCCGAAATGGTGGAAAAATTAATTCCCTAAGTATTAAATGAACCAAATCCGAATGATAAAACCAATCTTTGCTATTCAAAAAAATAGGCTGAAATTAAAGTAAAAAAGCTTCTAAAGGCAAATATGAATAGTTGTTTTATTTATATAATATATTATACTTTTATTTAATATATTTTATACCTTTTGACTATTAACTAAGCACGAATATTTTGAGATTCATTTACATTTTCACCATTGCTTTTATTACACCTGTTTCTGGTTTCAACCAACTTCCAAAATTATCTTTTACTTCTTCGGAATGCACCGTGTGCGTTGTGTAGGTTACTGGTTTCAACAATTGCTTAGCCAAACTTTCGATCATCCTCAACTCGTCTAAGCTTGTCACCTTCGCACTCGGCGTCAGGCTGTGCCTACGCCGTTGTACTAAACGTAGTATTTGCTACAATCATTTATAGTTAGGCCAAAGATTATACAGGTAGAAAAGGACTAATTGATTTACATTTACTACAGCGGATTCTATGTGTTTAGGAACGGCGTGGCACAGCCTAACGCCGAGTGCGAAATAGGGAAAGCTACGCTGAGGGGGGAATACTGGAGAAATTGCTAATGCACATTGGACAAAATAAAATACATGATATGTAAACCCACTGGCGCAGGTCTGTAGTATGGGCAATGTAGCATTGCCGACCTGTGATGGCATTTTACTTAGCTAAAAACTGCTTCATAAATTATATTGGGTTTTAGTAGTAAAAACTACTGTATTACTAATACAAACTACTATATGAGCAGTAATACCAATTTTTAAATAGTGCTCGTATTTATTTTGTAACAGCTACAACTGTTAACTGGGTAGACGTATTTACACGGAATATTTATAGAGATATTTTAGTAGATAATTTTAGGTTTTGCCAAATGCACCAAGGCTTACAAGTGTGTGCTTGGGTAATTATGCCCAATCATTTTCACATGATTTGTTCTTTTGCCAACAATAATCCTAGTATGGTTTTAAAAAACATCAAGATTTTTACGGCTATTAAATTGATTGATGTCACTAAGATACGGGAATTAGTCTAATATATTGACCGTCAAGTTGTTATGACATAATTTATTTTGAAAGATATCCAAGTTGCCTTGCAACTATCTCAAAGGTTGGGCAATAATAT